>NZ_JBFTJR010000034.1:0-54783 GCF_056395525.1 Caulobacter sp. 10L414 | reverse complement strand
GGCATGGGCGGCCCTCCGGGCGGTCCGGGCGGCCAAGGCGGCCCCGGTGGTCCGGGCGGCGGCGCTCCCGGCGGCCAGCCCCAGGCCCCGACGGCCCTGGCCGGCAACGGCTTCTCGGCCAGCTACACCGCGACCCTGGAAGCCCAGCGTCCGTAACCTGACCTGCTCCTCCCCCGCTCGCGGGGGAGGGGGACCACGAAGTGGTGGAGGGGGCGGCGGCGCGTACAGCGCTTGAACTCGCCCCCTCCACCACGCTGCGTATCCGCAGCGCGCCACCTCCCCCGCTTCGCGAGGGAGGAGCCTGGACACCGACTCCCCCATGACCCGCGTCCTCGTCCCCACGCTCTCCGAACCGCCGGCCCGGCCGGTGGGCGGGGTCGTGCGCGGGTTCGACGGGGAAACCATGGGCACCACCTGGTCGGTCAAGGCCGTGCTGCCCGTGACCACCGACCTCGAGGCCATGGCCGCGATGGTCCAGCGCGCGCTGGACAACGTGGTCGCGCAGATGAGCGCCTGGGACCCGATGTCGGCGCTGTCGCGCTTCAATCGTTCCGCGCCCGGAAGCTGGACGGTTCTTCCGGCCGGCTTCGCGACCGTGCTGCGCCGCGCCCTGGAAGTGGCCAAGGGCAGCGACGGCGCCTTCGATCCGACCCTGGGCGCGGTCACCGATCTCTGGGGCTTCGGCCCCCGCCCCTTCTCCGGCGAGCCGCCCAGCGCCGACGCGCTGGAGGCCGCCCGCGCGCCGATGGGCTGGCGCCGCGTGGCGCTGGATGGCGACGCGCTGTTTCAGCCGGGCGGCCTTTCCATCGACCTCAACGGCATCGCCAAGGGCTTCGGCGTCGACGAGGCCGCCCGCGCCCTCGACCGGTCCGGCGTGCGCTCCTACCTCGTCGAGGTCGGCGGCGAACTGCGCGGCACGGGCGCCAAGCCCGACGGCCAGCCGTGGTGGGTCGAACTGGAGCGTCCGCCGCTGGCCGGCGCCAATGACGAGGCTGCGCCCCGCACGCTGCTGGCCCTGCACGGCCTGTCGGTGGCGACCTCGGGCGACTATCGCCGGTTCTTCGACCATGCGGGCAAGCGCTACGCCCACACCCTGGATCCCGCTTCGGGCGCGCCGTGCGACGCCGGCGTAGTCAGCGTCACCGTCCTCCATCCCGAGTGCATGACCGCCGACGCCCTGGCCACGGCCCTGACCGTGATGGGCGCCGAGTCCGCCATCGCCTTCGCCACGGCCCGCGACCTGCCGGCCCTGATCGTGACCCGCGGTCCCAACGGCCTGTCCGAGCGCCTGTCGCCGGCCCTGCAGGCGATGCTCGACGAATGACCGACCTCATCTCCAGCCTGCCGCCGGACGCGCGCCGCCTGGCCCTGGCCGCCATCGTCGTCGGCCTCTACGTGCTGCTGTGCGCCGGGATCGCACTGAAGGTGGCCTTGCGCAAGCATAAGGCCCGCCGCGAGGAGGCCGCTCTGGCGTCCGGCGCCGGCGAGCCGGTGCTGGTGGCCTTCGCCAGCCAGACGGGCTTCGCCGAGGAACTGGCCATGGCTACGGCGAAAGCGCTGCAGGCGGCCAGCCTGCCGGTGCGGCTGCGCGAACTGTCCGCCGTCGAACCCCAAGACCTGACCGGTCGCGCCCTCTTCATCGTCAGCACCACCGGCGAGGGCGATGCGCCCGACAACGCCCGCCGCTTCATCCGCGACGTGATGGCCACCGAGCCCGATCTGGCCAAGCTGTCCTACGCCGTCCTGGCTCTGGGCGACTCGACCTACGCCCAGTACTGCGCCTTCGGCCGCAGCCTCGACGCCTGGCTCGCCCGCAACGGCGGCGCGCGCCTGTTCGACACGGTGGAGGTCGACGACGGCGAGGCCGCCGCCCTGCGGCATTGGCAATCACAGCTCTCCGTGCTCACGGGCTCGACCGACGCGCCCGACTGGAGCCGTCCGGCCTACGGCCGCTGGACCCTGGCCGACCGCCGCCTGCTCAATCCCGGTTCGGCCGGCGAAGGCGCCTTCCACGTGAGGCTCGAACCGCTTGATGGCGGGCTCGACTGGCGGGCCGGCGACATCGTCGAGATCGGCCCGCGCAACGCCCCCGCCGACGTGGCCGACCTGCTTTCGCGCCTGTCGCTGAGCGCCGACGCCGCCGTGAAGGCTGAAGAGGCCACGAGCCTGGGCGAGGCCCTGTCCTGGCGGCGCCTGCCGCACGAGGACGCGGCCATCAAGGCCCTGGCCGGAACCGCGCCCCAGGCGCTGGTCGACGCCCTGCCGGCCCTGCCCCACCGCGAATATTCGATCGCCTCGCTGCCCGCCGACGGCGGCGTGGAACTGGTGGTGCGCCTGATGCGCCGCGCCGACGGCAAGCCGGGCCTGGGCTCGGGCTGGCTGATCGAACACGCAGCCGTCGGCGGCGAGATCGCCGGTCGCGTGCGCTCCAACCGCAGCTTCCACGCCCCGCAAGACGATCGGCCTATGATCCTGATCGGCGCCGGCACCGGGCTAGCCGGCCTGCGCAGCCACCTGAAGGCTCGCGCCGCCCTCTCCCGCAAGCGCAATTGGCTGGTGTTCGGCGAGCGCTCCTCGGCCCACGACTTCTTCCATCAGGCCGAGATCGAGGCCTGGGCGGCGTCGGGCGTGCTCGAACGCCTGGACCTGGCCTTCTCCCGCGACCAGGCCGACAAGGTCTACGTCCAGCACCGCCTGCGGGCGGCCGCCGACGAGGTCCGGGCCTGGGTGGCGCAGGGCGCGGCGATCTATGTCTGCGGCTCGCTGGAGGGCATGTCGCGCGAGGTGCACGCGGCGCTGGGCGAGATCCTGGACGGCGAGGCGCTGGAGGACCTGGCGGATCAGGGCCGCTATCGCCGGGACGTCTACTGACGGGCGGCGCAGCCCCTCACCCTCCCATAGCTGCGCAATGGGCCCTTCCCTCTCCCGCAGGGAGAGGTTTTCCAAGAGCGAGCCGTTCCCCTTCCACCTCTCCCACAGGGAGAGGGAGGGGCCCGCGCCGAAGGCGTGGGAGGGTGAGGGGGTTACGGCCTAAGCCGATCACGCTCCTCCGGCGTGTTCGCCCCCAGCAACCGCGCCCTGGCCGCCTCCGGGCATGGCAGCACCGCAAGCCCCGCCCGCTCGACCAGCCGCCGTAGCGGCCAGCCCGGCAGCGCCCCCTCTGGCAACGCATCCAAAGGCAGCACCATCGGCACGGGCGACACCTCGAACGTCGCGCCGGTCTCCACGGCCAGCAACGGCGCAAGGTCCTCCACCGCCAGGGTCGGCGCGTCCACCGCCAGCACCAGCGCCCGCTCGCAGCCCCGCGCCGCCAGCGCCGCGGCCCCGGCCAGCACGCCGCCCACAGGCCCCGCGCCCTCCTCGGGATCGGGAACCCAATCAAGCCCGTAGTCGCGCCCGGCGGTCAGCACCACGCTTGCGCCAGCCGCCTGCGCCAGGGCCGCCACGCGGTCGACGGCGCGCATGCCGCCCCAATCCAGCAGGGCCTTGTCCCGCCCCATCCGGACCGAGCCGCCGCCGCACAGAATGATGGCTCCAAGACGAGCGTCACGCGTATTCATGCCCCCTTCCCTACGCCCGACGAGCAGCCGCGACCAAGGCCCCGCTTCCCCCTGGCGCGAGAAACGGTCTAGACTCGCCCAAAAGGGACGGACTTCTCAGTATGAACGAACGCACCGAGCGCACGCGGCGGCGCAGCAGCCAGAGCGCCACCATCCGCGACGTCGCGGCTCGCGCCGGCGTTTCGCCGATGACCGTCTCGCGGGTCATCAACCGCGAGGCCACGGTCAAGGAAGAGACCAGGGCGTTGGTCGAGCAGGCCATCGCCGAGCTGAACTACGCCCCCAATCCCGCCGCCCGCAGCCTGGCCGGCAGCGCCCCGTTCCGCATCGGCCTGCTCTACGACAACCCCTCGACCGGCTATCTGTCGGAGTTCCTGGTCGGGGCGCTGGACGAAAGCAGCCGCACCGGCTCGCAGATCGTCATCGAGAAATGCGCCGAGCCGGAACTGGCCGGCGCCACCTTGGCCCGCCTGCTGAAGACCGGCGTCGACGGCCTGATCCTGCCGCCGCCGCTGTGCGAGTCCCAGACCGTCCTGGCCGAGGTGAAGGCCGCCGGCGCCGCCGCGGTGGCCGTCGCGCCCGGCATGGCCAGCAGCGACATGGCCACCATCCGCATCGACAACGAAGCCGCCGCCTTCGAACTGACCCAGCACCTGCTGGCGCTCGGCCACAAACGCTTCGGCTTCATCAAGGGCCACCCCAACCAGACGGTCAGCCAGCAGCGGATGGACGGCTTCATGACCGCCCTGAAGGCGGCCGGAATCCCGCAGGAAGACGTCCGCGTCGAGCAGGGCTACTTCACCTATCGCTCGGGCCTGGAGGCGGCCGAGCGGCTGCTCAACACCAAGGAGCGCCCCACCGCCATCTTCGCGGCCAACGACGACATGGCCGCCGCCACCGCCGGCCTGGCCCACCGCCTGGGCCTGGACGTGCCGGGCGACGTCTCGATCGTCGGCTTCGACGACACCTCGATCGCCGCCAACATCTGGCCGGCCCTGACCACCGTCCACCAGCCCATCGCCGCCATGGCCCGCGCCGCCGTCGACCTGGTGCTGGAGGAGATCCGCCGCCACCGCGACGGAACCGGCGAGCCGCGACAGCTGATGCACCCCCACACGCTGATCGTGCGGGATTCGACGGGACCTGCGGCGAATGCGGACAGGGGCTGAACAGGCTTCAAGGTCGAAGGCCCGCCCGTGGCTGATCTCTGCGGGGGTCGTCGCAGGCATGTTCGGGCTCTGGGTCGGCCTGCACCTCGTGGCCGGCCCCGTGGGTCTCGTCCTGTTCCCGGAAACGCCCGCGCCGGCGACCGAACTGTTCGCCGGGCTGCCCGGAGACTACGACGCGGGCCAGAAACTGCTCACCGCCCGCCTGGACGAGCGCTTTCCCCCGGGCGGGCCGGCGCATGACCTGGAGCGATATCTCCTGGCCCAGGACCTGCACCCCAGCCCGGCGGCCGTAGCGGGCGAACAGAACGTCACGGCCATCTGGGGACGATCGGTCTGCGGCCAGCGGCTGGATATCTCGTGGAAGGCCGATGAGCAGGCGCGGCTGGTCAGCCATCGGGTCGTCTACTGGAACTCCGGCTGCCTCTGACGCCGCGCCCGGCCCGCTCCGCCGCCCAGCCCTTCTGTCGACAACCTCAGAACAGTTGTCAGACAACTCCCTTGCGCGCCTCCACATGTTAGCGCTAACAAGTCTGAGAGTTACGAAGCGTGGCGGGCGTTCGCAAAGATCCGCCCGCGCCAGAGGGAGAAAACGCGGTGGGCGTGACGAAATACCTTCCCGAGGACTGGCGGGAAGCGACCCTTCTGGGCCGCATCGATTTCGGCCAGGGCCCGACCCCCGTTCTGATCCGCGGCGGCCACGTCGAGGACGTCAGCAAGATCGCCCCCACGCTCGCAGACCTGATGAACGCCTACGCGCCGGGTGACGCGATCCCGCGCGGCGTCGACAAGGGCCCGCTGGAAAAGCTCGACCTGCGTCCGGTGTGGGACGACCCGCAGGGCAACGCGCCGGCCAAGCTGCTGGCCCCCGTCGACCTGCAGGTGCTCAAGGCCGCCGGCGTCACCTTCGCCGTCTCGACCCTGGAACGGGTGATCGAGGAGCGCGCCCGCGGCGACGCCGCCAAGGCCCTGGAGATCCGCCAGCAGCTTTCGGAGCGCATGGGCGGCGACCTCAAGAGCGTCGAGCCCGGCTCGGAAGGCGCCGCGCGCCTGAAGGAGGCCCTGGTCGCCGACGGCCTGTGGTCGCAGTACCTGGAAGTGGCCATCGGCCCCGACGCCGAAATCTTCACCAAGGGCCCGACGCTGTCGTCGATGGGCTGGGGCGACCAGATCGGCGTCCGCTCCGACAGCCACTGGAACAATCCCGAACCGGAAGTCGTGCTGCTGGTCGACGGCCAGGGCGAGATCCGCGGCGCCTCGCTGGGCAACGACGTCAACCTGCGCGACTTCGAAGGCCGCTCGGCTCTGCTGCTCAGCAAGGCCAAGGACAACAACGCCTCCTGCTCGATCGGTCCGTTCTTCCGCCTGTTCGACGCCTCGTTCAGCCTGGACGACGTGCGCAACGCCGAGGTCGAACTGAAGATCACCGGCCGCGACGACTTCGTGCTCGACGGCAAGTCGAACATGAGCCTGATCAGCCGCGACCCGGCCGTGCTGGCCGGCCAGGCCCACGGCAAGCAGCACCAGTATCCGGACGGCTTCGTGCTGTTCCTGGGCACCATGTTCGCGCCCATCCAGGACCGCGACGCCCCCGGCCAGGGCTTTACCCACAAGGTCGGCGACCGCGTCCGCGTCTCGACCCCCAAGCTGGGCGTGCTCGAGAACGAGGTGACCACCTGCGACCAGGCCAAGCCCTGGACCTTCGGCATCTCGGCCCTGATCCGCAACCTGGCCGGCCGCGGCCTGCTGTGACCCTCGTTTCCTCTTTCCAGGCTTAAGCGCATGTCCTCCGCCATCTATCCCAGCCTCCAGGGCAAGCGCGTCGTCATCACCGGCGGCGGCTCCGGCATCGGCGCGGGCATCACCACCGCCTTCGCCCGCCAAGGGGCCGAAGTGATCTTCGTCGACATCGCCGCCGAGGACTCGCAGGCCCTGGTCGCCGACCTGGCCGACGCCCCGATCAAGCCGGTGTTCAAGCAGGTCGACCTGACCGACCTCGAAGCCGTGAAGGCCTTCTTCGCCGAGACCGGCGCCATCGACGTGCTGGTCAACAACGCCGGCAACGACGACCGTCACAGCCTGGCCGACGTGACCCCGGCCTACTGGGACAACCGCATGAACGTGAACCTGCGTCACATGCTGTTCTGCGCCCAGGCCGCGGCCCCGGGCATGAAGGCGCGCGGCGGCGGCGCGATCATCAATTTCGGCTCGATCAGCTGGCACCTGGGCCTGGAGGACCTCGTCCTCTACGAAACCGCCAAGGCCGGCATCGAGGGCATGACCCGCGCCCTGGCCCGCGAGCTTGGTCCCGACGACATCCGCGTCACCTGCGTGGTGCCGGGCAACGTCAAGACCAAGCGCCAGGAGAAGTGGTACACCCCCGAAGGCGAGGCCGAGATCGTCAAGGCCCAGGCCGTGAAGGGCCGCATCCTGCCGGCCAACGTCGCCTCGCTGGTGCTGTTCCTGGCTTCGGACGACGGCAGCCTGTGCACCGGTCACGAGTACTGGATCGACGCCGGCTGGCGATAAGATAGGTCGGCGACGGCCCCCTCCGGCCCTCCGGGACACCTCCCCCAGAGGGGGAGGATCTGAAGCGCTAGAGGCTCCCCCTCTGGGGAGCTGTCGCCCCCGGGTCCGACCAAAGGTCGGCCCAAAGGTGATTTGAGCGACTGAGGGGGCCCAGCGCCGTAGGAGGAAACGAAAAGCCATGACTGCCCCCACCTGCGTCTGGGACCTGAAGGCCACGCTCGGCGAAGGGCCGATCTGGCATGGCGACGCCGTCTGGTTCGTCGACATCAAGGGCCATCGGGTCCACCGCTACACCCCCGCCACCGGCGAGACCGCCAGCTGGGACGCGCCCGACCAGGTGACCTTCGTCGCCCCCCGCGTCGGCGGCGGCTTCGTGGCGGGCCTCAAGAGCGGCCTGCACCACTTCACGCCGGAACAGGGCTTCACCTTCATTTCGCAGATCGAGGACGCCGGCCTCGACAACCGCCCCAACGACTCCACGGTCGACGCGCAGGGCCGCCTGTGGTTCGGCACCATGCACGACGGCGAGGAGGCCGACAGCGGCGCGCTCTACCGGCTCGAAGCCGACGGCTCGCTGACGAAGCACGACGCCGGCATCTGCATCACCAACGGCCCGGCCGTCTCGCCGGACGGAGCGACCTTCTATCACACCGACACCCTCGGAAAGGTGATCTGGGCCTTCGACGTTGGGGCCGACGGCGCCCTCTCCAACAAGCGCGAGTTCTTCCGCCTGGCGATCGATGACGCCTGGCCCGACGGCTCGGTGGTCGACGCCGAGGGCTTCGTCTGGACGGCCCTGTGGGGCGGTCGCGGCGCCATCCGCATCTCGCCGCAAGGCCAGGTCGTCCGGCGGGTCGAACTGCCGGCCATCAACGTCACCAAGCCGTGTTTTGGCGGACCGGACCTGAAGACCCTCTACTTCACCACCGCCCGCAAGGGGCTGAGCGACGAGCAGCTCGCCGCGAACCCGCTGTGCGGCGGCCTCTTCGCCCTGCCTGTCGACGTCGCCGGGCAGCCGCAATACGAGGTGCGCCTTGACCTCCGCTAATCGAACGCCCCGCCGGTTCCGCTCGCGCGACTGGTTCGACAATCCCGACCACATCGACATGACCGCGCTCTATCTGGAGCGCTTCATGAACTACGGGATCACCCCCGAAGAGCTGCGCAGCGGCAAGCCGATCATCGGCATCGCCCAGACCGGCAGCGACATCTCGCCGTGCAACCGCATCCACCTCGATTTGGTGGCCCGGGTGCGCGACGGCATCCGCGACGCGGGTGGCATTCCGATGGAGTTCCCGGTCCACCCGATCTTCGAGAACTGCCGTCGCCCCACGGCGGCGCTGGACCGGAACCTGTCGTACCTCGGTCTCGTCGAGACCCTGCACGGCTATCCGATCGACGCCGTGGTGCTGACCACCGGCTGCGACAAGACCACCCCGGCCGGCATCATGGCCGCCACCACGGTCAACATCCCGGCCATCGTGCTGTCGGGCGGCCCCATGCTGGACGGCTGGCACGAGGGCGAGCTGGTCGGTTCGGGCACGGTGATCTGGCGTTCGCGCCGCAAGCTGGCGGCCGGCGAGATCGACGAGAACGAGTTCATCGAGCGCGCGGCCTCCTCGGCCCCCTCGGCCGGCCACTGCAACACCATGGGCACCGCCTCGACCATGAACGCGGTCGCCGAAGCCCTGGGCCTTTCGCTGACCGGCTGCGCGGCGATCCCCGCCCCGTACCGCGAGCGCGGCCAGATGGCCTATCGCACCGGCCAGCGGATCGTCGACCTGGCCTATGAGGACGTCAAACCGCTCGACATCCTGACCAAGAAGGCCTTCGAGAACGCCATCGCCCTGGTGGCGGCGGCCGGCGGCTCGACCAACGCCCAGCCGCACATCGCGGCCATGGCGCGGCATGCGGGCCTGGAGATCACCGCCGACGACTGGCGGGCGGCCTACGACATCCCGCTGATCGTCAACATGCAGCCGGCCGGCAAGTATCTGGGCGAGCGCTTCCACCGGGCCGGCGGCGCGCCGGCGGTGCTGTGGGAACTGCTGCAGCAGGGCCGCCTGCACGGCGACGTGCTGACCGTCACCGGCAAGACCATGGGCGAGAACCTGCAAGGGCGCGAAACCTCCGACCGCGAGGTGATCTTCCCCTACGCCGAGCCGCTGGCGGAAAAAGCGGGTTTCCTCGTTTTGCGCGGCAACCTGTTCAACTTCGCGATCATGAAGGCCAGCGTCATCGGCGCCGACTTCCGCGAGCGCTACCTGTCCAAGCCGGGCCAGGAAGGTGTGTTCGAGGCCCGGGCCATCGTCTTCGACGGCTCGGACGACTATCACGCCCGCATCAACGACCCAGCCCTGAACATCGACGAAAGCTGCATCCTGGTGATCCGCGGCGCGGGTCCGATCGGCTGGCCGGGCTCGGCCGAGGTGGTCAACATGCAGCCGCCGGATCACCTTCTGAAGAAGGGGATCATGAGCCTGCCCACCCTGGGCGACGGCCGTCAGTCGGGCACCGCCGACAGCCCCTCGATCCTCAACGCCTCGCCCGAGAGCGCGGTGGGCGGGGGCCTGTCGTGGCTGCGCACCGGCGATACGATCCGCATCGACATCAACACCGGCCGCTGCGACGCGCTGGTGGACGAGGCCGTGATCGCCGAGCGCCGCAAGGAGGGCGTCCCGGCCGTGCCGGCCACCATGACCCCCTGGCAGGAAATCTACCGCGCCCACGCCAGCCAGCTGGACACCGGCGGGGTGCTGGAGTTCGCCGTGAAGTACCAGGACCTGGCGTCCAAGTTGCCTCGGCACAATCACTAGCCAACAAGCAAGATAGCGGGTCATCCCGGAAAGCCCGCAGGGCTTATCCAGGACCCAGGGGCCGGCGCACTGCGGTTGCCCCTGGGTCCCGGCTCTCCGCTTCGCTGCGGCCGGGACGACGAACTGAATTGGTCAAGAAGGAAGGAAGACGCCCATGTTCTCGCGCCGCCGACTGATGGCCGCCATCGCCAGCCTGACAGCGCTGCCTTCCCTGCCCGCCTTCGCAAGCTCAGCCAAGCGGACGATCGCCCTCGACCTGGCCAAGGCGACCACGCCGGTCGACCGCTTCTTCGACCTGTCGATCGGTTCGGACTACCCCGGCACCCTGTTGCGCGAGGACAGCCTCTCCCAACTGAAGACGGCGTCGGACGAGCTGAAGTTCCGCTACATCCGCTTCCACGCCATCTTCCACGACGTGCTCGGCACGGTGAAGAATGGCGCGGACGGCAAGATCACGTACGACTGGACCAAGATCGACCAGCTGTACGACCGCCTGCTGGCCATGGGGCTGAAGCCGTTCATCGAGCTGGGCTTCACGCCCGAGGCGATGAAGACTTCGGACCTGACGATCTTCTGGTGGAAGGGCAACACCTCGCACCCGCAGTTCGAACCGTGGGCGCACCTGATCGACGCCTTCGTGACGCACCTGCGCAAGCGCTACGGCGAGGCCGAGGTGCGCACCTGGTTCTTCGAGGTCTGGAACGAGCCCAACCTCGACGGCTTCTGGGAGAAGGCGGATCAAAAGGTCTATTTCGACCTCTACGCCCTCACCGCCAAGACCATCAAGGCGATCGACCCGACCTTGCGGGTCGGCGGTCCGTCGACGGCCGGCGCGGCCTGGGTTCCGGAGTTCCTGGCCTACTGCAAGGCCAACAATGCGGCGGTCGATTTCGTCACCACCCACACCTACGGCGTCGAAGGCGGCTTCCTCGACGAGAACGGCAAGGACGACACCAAGCTGTCGGCCAATCCCGACGCGATCATCGGCGACGTGCGCAAGGTGCGGGCCGAGATCGAGGCTTCGGCCTATCCCGGCCTGCCGCTCTACTTCACCGAATGGAGCACCAGCTACACGCCGCGCGACCCGGTGCACGACAGCTATCACAGCGCCGCCTACATCCTGGCCAAGCTGAAGGGCGTCAAAGGCATCGTCCAGGGCATGAGCTACTGGACCTATAGCGACCTCTTCGAAGAGCCCGGCCCGCCGACCGCGCCGTTCCAGGGCGGCTTTGGCCTGATGAACCCCGAGGGCATCCGCAAGCCTTCGTGGTTCGCCTACAAGTACTTGGCGGCCCTGCGCGGCAAGGAAGTTCCGTCTACGGATCATAGCGTCCTGGCCAGCATCGACGGCGGCAAGGTCGCCGCCCTGGTCTGGGACTTCACCCAGCCGGTGCAGCCGACCAGCAACCGCTCGTACTTCACCAAGGTGCAGCCGACGACGGACGCCCCGGCCGCGGCGCTCAGCGTCGCCAGCCTCAAGCCGGGTCGCTACCGCCTCAAGGCCCAGCGCACCGGCTTCCGCGCCAACGACGCCTACACGGCCTATGTCGAGTTGGGCATGCCCAAAAGCCTGACGGCCGACCAGATCGGCAAGCTGCAGGCCCTGACCGCCGACAAGCCGGAGATCGACCGCGCCATCACCGTCGGCAAGGACGGCTTGGCCAAGATCGACTTCGCGATGCGCCGGAACGACCTGGTGCTGGTGACCCTGGAACGGACGTGAAGATGCTCCCCCGGAAGGGGGAGCTGTCGCGGAGCGACTGAGGGGGAAGTGATCGCGGCATATCAACAGCCGCTTCCCCCTCCGACCCTACGGGCCACCTCCCCCTTCAGGGGGAGGACTTATCGCGCGATCCTCGCCGCGCGGCGTCGCCCCACGGCCGAGCCCGCCAGGGCGCCGACATAGCCCAGGCCCACCATGACGGCCCAGACGACCAGCATCTGCAGGGTCGGGGCGCGAAGCCCCGCCCCCGTGACCGCCAGCAGGGCGTTGCCGATCAGCGACGGCCCCAGGCCCACGACCAGCGCGGTCGCCAACCGGCGTCGGGGCCAGTTCAGGGCGATGGCGAAACCGGCCAGCACCAGCGCGGCGACGATGAGCGGCATGACCAGGCGGGCCGCTTCCCCTCGCGAGAGCAGCCCCGAAAGGACGGCGCCGAAATAGCAGAGCGGCGCCAGGGCTCCGACGAGCGCTACGCCCGCCGCCAGCGCCGCCGCGTAGGTCGCCTCCCCCGCCGCCCGCCAGCGCGCGGCCGCGACGAGGCATCCCAGCGACCAGGACAGCCGGCCCTTTTCGAGCGCCTTGAACTCGGCGTGCATGGCGTCAGCCCACTCGCCCCGCCCGGCCGGCGGATTGCTGACCGCCAAGCTCATGATCCGGTCGGCGAGATCTCTACGGTTTCCGGTCATCAGGCTCCCCCCAGGGCCAAGGATGTTGCTGACGGACGACAAACGGCCGCCAGGGCCGAGCGGCCGGCGCCGGTGATGCGATAGGCGTGCCGCGCCGGGCGGCCCGGACGTTCGGGCTCCAGCCAACGGCTCTCCAGCAGGCCGCGCTCGGCCAGCCGGATCAGGATCGGATAGAGGCTGCCCGATTTCAGGCCGGTGGCCGCGGCAACCTCCAGGCCATACAGCCACTCGCGCCCATGCAGCACGTCGAGGACGGCGAGCGACTGCGGCGAAAGCTTGCGGGGCGCGGCGGGCATGGTCAAAACTCTACATATATTGCAAACATCGTCAAGCGCCCCGGCCTTGCCTCCGCCCGGCGTTCACGCCATCTGCGGACCAGCAGAGCAGGAGCCTTCATGAGCGTCGTCGCCGCCTACGCCTATATCGACGGAAAGCGGGTGCGGGAGATCCGGCTCGACGATCCGGCGAGCCTGGCGCCGCGCGACGGCGAGTTCGTCTGGATCGGCCTGGTGGACCCCACCGAGGACGAACTGCGCATCCTGCAGGAGCGCTTCGACCTGCATCCGCTGGCCGTCGAGGACGCCCTGCACGCGCGGCAGATGCCCAAGGTCGACATCTATGGCGGCCAGCTGTTCGTGGTCGCCAAGACCGCCCAGATGGTCGAGGGCCGCATCGTCTTCGGCGAGACCGACATCTTCGTCGGCTCGCGCTTCCTGATCAGCGTGCGCCACGGCTCGGCCCGGGCCCACCTGGAACTGCGCGCCCACCTGGAGGCCCAGCCCGCCCTGCTGGCCCATGGCGGCGACTACGTGCTGCACGCCGTGCTCGACTTCATCGTCGACGGCTACCTGCCGGTGGTCGACGCCATCGAGGACGAACTGGCCGAGATGGAGCGGCGGGCGCTGGACGCCTTCCTCAGCCGGGCCGAGATCACCCGCCTGTTCACCCTGCGCCGCGAACTGACCAAGTTCCTGCGGCTGCTGGGGCCCATGGCCCAGGTCGCCGGCTATCTCGAGCACCACGAGACGCCGTGCATCGATCCGGAGGTGAAGCCCTATTTCCGCGACATCCGCGACCACGTCGCCCGCGTCGACCTGCTGATCGCGGGCCTGGGCGAAGTGCTCAATTCGGTGTTCGAGGTCAGCTCGCTGCTGGAGCAGCAGCGCCAGGGCGTCATCACCCGCCAGCTGGCCGCCTGGGCGGCGATGCTGGCCGTGCCCACCGCCGTCGCCGGCGTCTACGGCATGAACTTCGAGCACATGCCCGAGCTGAAATGGACCTTCGGCTATCCGCTGGTCCTGGGCGTCATCGCCGTGGTCTGCGCCCTGCTCTATCGACGCTTCAAGAAGGCGGGCTGGCTTTGAGATGCTCCCCCTGAAGGGGGAGCTGTCGGCCCCCGGGTCCGTCCGAAGGCCGGCCCGAGGATAAACTCCGCGACTGAGGGGGAAATTGTTGCGGCGCTTCCGAAGCCGCTTCCCCCTCCGCCCCTTCGGGCCACCTCCCCCTTCAGGGGGAGGATCGCAATCAGCCCCCGACCGCGCCCGAGCCGAAGTCGAACTGCTCGGGCCGCGGCTTGCCGCCGCCGAAGTTCCAGGTGAAGCCGAAGAACACCGCCCGCACGTTGGCCGTGCGCAGGGTGACGTCCTTCAGGGTCGGCGTGTCGGTGACGGCCTTGTCCTCGAAGCTGTCGAGCGCGTCCTGCACGGTCACGACGAACGACAGCTTGTCGTTGACCTTCCGGCGATAGCCGAGATTGACCATCTGAAACGGCTCGCGGTGGCCCTGCGCGGTCAGGCGCTTGCCCGAGGTGAAGGCGTTGATCTGGAAGAAGTCCTTCGGGGTGGCCTGCCAGTTCAGGTTGGCTCGGCCCGACAGCGTGGTGGCCGAGCGCGTGCCCGAGAAGCCGAGGTTGCCCGCGTCGATCTCGTTCCAGAAGGCGTTGGCGCTGACGTTGTAGGTGATCTTGGGCGACAGGCGGCCGTTGGCCACCAGTTCCAGACCGCCGTTGCGGCTCTTGTTGAGGTTTTCGCGCGTGGTCAGCAGCACGCCGTCGCCGAGGTCGCGGACCACGTCGGTGACCACGCCCTCGCTGCTGCGGTAATAGGCCGTGGCCAGGTAGTAGGCCGGGCCCTTGCGATACTGCCAGCCCAGCTCGAACGAGTCGGTGACCTGCGGCTTCAGGTAGGGGTTGCCCGCCCGGTAGTTCTGAGGGTCCTGATAGACGCGGTAGGGGTTCAGGTCCTGCACCTGCGGGCGCTGGACGCGGCGGCTGTAGCTGCCCTTGAACGTGTTGTTCTGGTCGACCGTGTAGCCCAGGTGCAGGCTGGGATAGACCTTGAAGTAGTCGTTCTCGAAGGTCTGGCCGCCGGTGACCTGGTTGCCGTTGATCTGCACCTGCTCGGCGCGCAGGCCGCCCTGGGCGGTGAAGTCGCCGAACGCCTTCTCGTAGGTGATGTAGCCGGCATAGACGTCCTGATCGAACAGGAAGCGGTTGGTGCGGGCCGGATCGACCGTCTGGGCGCTMCACGAGGTCCCGGTCGAGCCGTGGTTGTCGTAGTCGTTCTTCACCCATTCGAAGTCGAGGCCGGTCTTCAGCGTGCCGCCGCCGACGTTCGGCTGGGCATAGTCGGCCTTGAAGTTCGTCCGCTCCTGGTCGGCGCCGAAGCCGAACAGCTCGTAGGCGTCGGCCCCGGCGCTGTAGTCGGTGAAGGCCGTGGAGCTGCGCGAGAAGTCGGTCTGCTCGTATTCCAGGTGCGCGGTCAGCTGGTGCTCGGAACCCTTGAACTGGTGACGCCAGTCGGCGCTGACGCCCTTGTTGTCGCGCTTCATGGTCGCGTCGGTGTCGCGCGTGTAGTCGGGGAAGGCGCCGGTGGTCTCGTAGGTTTCGCCGCCCGTGGTGTCGAACTGCATGCGGCGGTAGCGGACCTCGCCGCTCAGGCGGTCCTTGGGCGTGAGGTCGTAGTCGATCCCGCCGCGCAGACTGACCATGTCGCCGTCGTTCTCGAAGGCGCCGTCCTGGCTGCTGGTCCCCGCCGCCGTGGTGCGGTCGATGGTCTGCCAGGCCTTCTGCTGCTCGTGACGGAAGCCGGCGTCGCCCGACAGGGTCAGCTTGCCGTTGACGTAGTTGCCGCTGATCCCGCCGTTGTAGCGGCCGTCGGTGCTGGCGTTGCCGCGCAACGACCCGGTAGCGCCGGGCTTGCGGGTCTGCTTGGTGACCAGGTTGATGATCCCTGCCGTGCCGTCCGGGCGGAAGGCGGCCGAGGGGTTGGTCATCACCTCGACCCGGTCGATCTGGTCGGCCGGCATGGCCTGCAGCGCATCGCCGCGACCGTCGCCGTTGAACATGCCCGACGGCTTGCCGTCGATCAGGATGGTGACGTTGGCGTCGCCGCGCAGGCTGACATTGCCCTGCACGTCGACCTCGACCGAGGGGATGTTGCGCAGGGCGTCGGCGATCGAGCCGGTGCGGGCCGACAGGTCGTTGGAGACGCTGTAGCTGCGGCGGTCGATCGAGCTGCGCATGGCGGTGTTGTCGCCGGTGACGGTCACGCCCTCGACGGCGGCCGGCGCGGTCTTGGGGGCAGACGCCGAACCGCCCTGGGCGGGCGCGGGGGCGGCCGTCTGAGCGCCCCCTTGGGCCAGCGCCAGGCAAGGCGTCGCGACGATGGCGGCGGCGGAGAAAAGGATGGTCTTCAGGCGCAAGGCGCGTCCCCCGAGGCAGGCTCGTCGAGGCGCCGCGAGCGGACGGTCCGCGCTGGTCTCGACCTCCAGCGGTAAAGCGCGGCCGGCTTTGCGGGGCAAATTTCTTTTCGGCAATGTTGCAGCGGCGCCGCCCAGCGTGGCGCCGCTGCAACGGCTGCGCGGCGCGGCCCCGTCCTGCGGACGGCAGGCGAAATGACAACGTTGCCATCGCCCCTTGCGAGCGCCGCCGGACCTGACACTATCGCGCGGCAAATGCGACGGCGGGTGCGGCGGGAATCCCGCAAAAACGGCCGCTTGCGTGCTGATACCGGTAACACTAAGGTCGCCGGCAACCAAGGTCCCTACGGGGGCGCGTTAGGGATCAAAGCAGGCTCCGGAAGGAGCCAGTTCGGGGAGGACTCCAGTGGCATCAGTTTCCAGCGCCGGGCCAAGCGCCGGCATGAGCGCCGACGGCGCGAAGGTCAACATGGCCTTCGTCGCCGCCATCGTGGCCGTGGCCACCATCGGCGGCTTCATGTTCGGCTACGACAGCGGCGTCATCAACGGCACGCAGGAAGGCCTCAACAGCGCCTTCAAGCTGACCGAGTTCGGCACCGGCCTGAACGTGGCGGCAATCCTGATCGGCTGCGCCATCGGCGCCTTCGCCGCCGGTCGCCTGGCCGACGTCTGGGGCCGCCGCACCGTGATGATCATCTCGGCCCTGCTGTTCGTGATCAGCGCCCTGGGCACGGGCGCAGCCCACACCTCGACCATCTTCGTCATCTTCCGCCTGATCGGCGGCCTGGGCGTCGGCGCCGCCAGCGTGCTGTGCCCGGTCTACATCTCCGAAGTGACCCCGGCGAACATCCGCGGCCGCCTGTCGTCGGTGCAGCAGATCATGATCATCACCGGCCTGACCGGCGCGTTCGTGGCCAACTACGTGCTGGCCCACACCGCCGGCAGCTCGACCGCCGACTTCTGGCTGGGCCTGCCCGCCTGGCGCTGGATGTTCTGGATGCAGGTGATCCCGGCCGGCGTGTTCTTCTTCGCCCTGCTGACCATCCCGGAAAGCCCGCGCTACCTGGTCGCCAAGGGCAAGGACGCCCAGGCCGAAGCCATCCTCTCGCGCCTGTTCGGCCCGGGCACGGGCGCGGCCAAGGTCGCCGAGATCCGCGCCTCGCTGAGCGCCGACCACAAGCCGAAGTTCTCCGACCTGCTCGACCCGGTCACCAAGAAGATCCGTCCGATCCTGTGGGCCGGCCTGGTCCTGGCCATCTTCCAGCAGTTCGTCGGCATCAACATCGTCTTCTACTACGGCTCGGTGCTGTGGCAGTCGGTGGGCTTCACCGAGGACGACAGCCTGAAGATCAACATCCTGTCGGGCGCCCTGTCGATCCTGGCCTGTCTGGCCGCGATCGCGCTGATCGACCGCATCGGCCGCAAGCCGCTGCTGCTGATCGGCTCGGCCGGCATGGCCGTGACCCTCGGCGTCCTGACCTGGTGCTTCTCGACCGCCACCACCGTCAACGGCGCCCTGCACCTGGACAGCACGGTGGGCCCGATCGCCCTGGTCGCCGCCAACCTCTACGTGATCTTCTTCAACCTCTCGTGGGGTCCGGTCATGTGGGTGATGCTGGGCGAGATGTTCCCCAACCAGATGCGCGGCTCGGCCCTGGCCGTCGCCGGCTTCGCCCAGTGGATCGCCAACTTCGCCATCTCGTTCAGCTTCCCGGCCATGGCCAAGATGAGCCTGTCGGCGACCTACGGCTTCTACGCCGCCAGCGCCGTGGTTTCGTTCTTCCTCGTCCAGAAGCTGATCCACGAGACCCGTGGCAAGGAACTGGAAGCGATGGAGGGCTAACCTTTCCAAGAACCTCCCCCTCTGGGGGAGGCGACCGCGAAGCGGTCGGTGGGGGGAGGAAGGCCACCGCTTGGGCGGCTGAAAACTTCCCCCCACCGTCGCCTTCGGCGACACCTCCCCCACGGGGGGAGGTTCCTAGATCCAAGAAACGCCCGGAGCCCCGCTCCCGGGCGTTTTCTTTTGCCCGCGTTCCTGACAGCGTTATCGTGGGAAAATGGGCGATGACACCGGTAGACAAAGCCGCATTCCGCCGCTTAAGTGACCGGTAACAAGCCGACGTGGCGTCAGTTCGCGCGGCCAGTACCCGGGAAGGAAAATTCATGGCCGACCTCAGCCGACGCGGAGCCCTGTTGCTGACGGGGGGCTCGCTTCTGACCGGGGCCGCCGCCGCGGCCGCCCTGCCCTCCGCCGCTGCGGCCGAAGGCGTGGGCTCCCTGCCCGCCAAGCCCAAGTCCGGCCCGAACTGGACCAAGGGCGTCGAAGGCCAGCGCAAGGCCGACCTGGGCGACGGAACCTTCCTCAACCCGATCCTGGCCGGCGACCGGCCCGACCCGTCGATCCTCAAGGACGGCGACGACTACTACATGACTCACTCGTCCTTCGACGCCTATCCGGGCCTGCTGATCTGGCATTCGAAGGACCTGGTGAACTGGGCGCCGGTGGGCCCGGCCCTGAAGACCAACATCGGCTCGGTCTGGGCGCCGGAGCTGTGCAAGCACCAGGGCCGCTACTACCTCTACATCCCGGCCAAGTTCCCCAAGAACAACACCAGCTACGTCATCTGGGCCGACAAGATCGAAGGCCCCTGGTCCGAGCCGATCGACCTGAAACTGCCCGGCTACATCGACCCCGGCCACATCGTCGACGAGAACGGCGAGCGCTGGCTGTTCCTGTCGGGCGGCGACCGCATCAAGCTGGCCCCCGACGGCCTGTCGACGGTGGGCAAGCCCGAGCACGTCTACAATCCCTGGCGCTATCCCGATGACTGGGACGTCGAGGGCTTCTCGCCCGAAGGCCCCAAGGTCATGAAGAAGGGCGAGTACTTCTACATGATCACCGCGGTGGGCGGCACGGCCGGCCCGCCGACCGGCCACATGGTCATCGCCGCGCGGGCCAAGTCGCTGGGCGGCCCGTGGGAGAACCACCCGAAGAACCCGCTGGTGCGCACCGTCGACAACGCCGAGAAGTGGTGGTCGCGCGGCCACGCCACCCTGGTCGAAGGCTCGGGCGGCGAGTGGTGGACCGTCTATCACGGCTATGAAAACGGCTTCTGGACGCTGGGCCGCCAGACCCTGCTGGCCCCGGTGACCTGGACCAAGGACGGCTGGTTCGACATCGGCGGCGGCGATCTGGCCAAGCCGATCAGGAAGCCCCAAGTCGCGCAAAAAGAGCGCGGCAAGGCCGTGCCGCACGGCATGGCGCTGTCGGACGACTTCAGCACCGACAAGTACGGCGTGCAGTGGAACTTCTTCGACCCCAAGCCGGGCGAGCAGGACCGCATCAGCCGCTCGGGCGGCGTCCTGACCCTCAAGGGCGCGGGCGAGGCCCCGTCGACAGGCTCGCCCCTGATCTTCGTCAACGGCGACCAGGCCTACGAGATCGAGTGCGAGATCGAGATCGATCCGGAGACCCGGGCGGGCCTGATCCTGTTCTATGATCGCCAGCTCTATTGCGGCCTGGGCTTCGACGCCAAGAACTTCGTCACCCACCAGTACGGCATCGAGCGCGGCCGCCCGGCCAATCCGCATGGTTCGCGGATGCTCATGCGCCTGCGCAACAACCGCCACATCGTCGCCTTCCACACCTCGGGAGACGGCGGCAAGACCTGGAAGCGGTTCGACCGCGGCATGGAGGTCAGCGGCTACCACCACAATGTGCGCGGCGGCTTCCTGATGCTGAAGCCAGGGATCTACGCCGCCGGCAAGGGCTCGGCCCGGTTCAGGAACTTCAAATACCGGGCCCTGGACTAGGGCCGGAGGATCAATCCTCGCCATTTCCCTATTCGTCATCCCGGAAAGCGCGCAGCGCTTATCCGGGACCCAGGGGCCAAGCGCGGTGCGGTGGCCCCTGGGTCCCGGCTCTCCGCTTCGCTACGGCCGGGATGACGAGCAATTTTTGGAGCCCGACATGCGCCTGAAGTCCCTCCTTCTCGCCGCCACCCTCGTCGCCGCGCCCTTCGCCGCTTTTGCCCAGGCTCCGGCCGCCGAACCCGAGCCACCGATGTTCAAGGCGGTGAAGATCGTGCTGATCGGCGATTCGACCACCGCCGTGATCGGCGGCTGGGGCCCCAGCTTCTGTGGACAGCACCTGACCTCGTTCGCCGCCTGCATCAACCTGGCGCGCGGCGGCCGCTCCAGCGGCAACTACCGCACCGAGGGCTCGTGGCGGCTGGCCATGAAGGAGATCGCCGCCGGCGGCTTCCAGGACACCTATGTGCTGATCCAGTTCGGCCACAACGACCAGCCGGGCAAGCCGGGCCGCTCGACGGACCTGGCCACCGAATATCCCGCCAACCTCAAGCGCTATGTCGAGGAGGTGCGGGCCGCCGGCGGCAAGCCGGTGCTGGTCACCCCGCTGACCCGCCGCCAGTTCGAGGGCGGCAAGCTGATCGACGACCTGGGCCCCTGGGCGCAGGCGACCCGCAAGGTCGCCGCAGAGACCAAGACCCCGCTCGTCGACCTGCACGCCAAGTCCTACGCCGCCGTCCAGGCAATGGGCGCGGCCGAAGCCACGCGTTTCGCCCAACAGCCGCCCCCGGCCGAGGTGCTGGCCGCCGCCAGGACCGGCACAACGATCAGCGCCCAGCCGGCGGCCCCGCCTGCGCCGGGCGCGAGCCCCGCCAAGCCCCCGCAGGCCCAGAACAACGCCGCCGTCGAGCCGATGGGCCAGGCCAAGCTGTCGTTCGACTACACCCACCTGGGCCGCGACGGCGCCGACTACTTCTCCAAGATCGTCACCGACGAACTGGCCGTCGCGGTTCCGGCCCTGCGGCGGTATCTGGTGCCGTAGCGCGGCTTGCCGAGCAGAGCCCGACCGTGGGATCGTGGGGCCATGTCGCGACGCGATCCCCACACCTTCCTCGATACGCTCGGCCTGGCCGGAGACGGCGACGACATCGACCTGCTGCGCGAGATCGAGGCGTCGTTCGGCGTCGCTTTCGATGACGAGGCCGGCGACTGGCGCACGGTCGGCGATCTCTATTGGGCGCTGGTGCGGCGGGTCGGAACCGACGAGGCCGGCCTGTGCGCCACCAGCATGGCGTTCTATGCATTGCGCGGCGCGCTGGAGCGGCAAGGCAGGACCGAGCCGCGCGCACGACCGACATCGCGCCTCGCCGCCCTCGCCCGCCTGCCGCCCAGGCGCCAGTACGCCTTGCTGACGCGAGAGCTCGGCCTGAAACTGCCCGCGCCGCCAAGCGGCTGGGCGGGAACCCTGGGCCTATGCCTGTGCCTTGCGGCGGCGCCCGGCGGCGCCGTCGCGCTGTTCCAGCCCGCCCTGTGGCCCTGGCTGGCGGCCTGCGTCGCGGCCGGCGTCGCGCTTCTGCGGCTCGACCCGGGCGCCTATGGCCAGCTCACCCTGGGCGATCTCGCCCGCGAGACGGCGGCCCGCAACAACGCTCGTTTCGTCGCCAAGGGCGCGGATACGCGCCACGAGGCGGTGTGGCGCGCCCTTCGCGACCTTCTCGCCGCCGACGGCCACCAGAACGTCGGCCTGGAGACCCGGCTGATCGCCTGATCCCATCGTCAGCGGAAACCGCTCACCCCAGCAGGCAGGTCAAAACCGACTTCATCACCGTGGCCATGGCCTGACGATCCTGTTCGGGGTGGTTGACGCTGCGGATGACCAGGCCGTCGAACATAGCGCCGATCATCTCGGTGCGGGCGGCGAACTCCTCGTCGCTCCATTCGGGCTTGCGGCTGCGCTCCAGCATCTGGCTGGCCAGGGCGCGTTCCTGGTCGTCGGCGGCGCGGACGATGGCGGCGACCTTGGGATTGCGCGAGGCCTCGGCCATCACCTCCAGCACCAGCGGCGCGCGACGCGGGTCGTAGCATTTGCTGACCGCCTCATCGATGTGATCGAGCATGGCGTCCAGCAGCGTGCCCGGCCGGCTTTCCAGCTCGGCGAACTTCTCGCGCATCTCGGCCAGGTCCTGGGCGACGATCGCCGCGACCATGGCTTCCTTGTTCTCGAAGTAGCGATAGATCTGGCCCACGCTGAGGCCGGCGGCCTTGGCGATCTCGGCCATGCTGGCGCCATGGAAGCCAGCCTGGCGCACAACATCGCAGGCCGCATCCAGGATCTGTTGCCGCCGCGCCTCGGGCGTCGGCTTGGCGCTTGAACTCACGTCGACCATCGAGCGGTCCCGTTCTCCATTACATTTCCGTCAGGTCAACCGAGCCGGCAGGACGGGGTGTTGACTTCGCCTTACCCCGGGCCTATGTCCAGCGCAATTGAGAATGAACGTTCATTCTCAAATTGTTCATCATAGGCGCGTCGTCAAGGGGACCTCCCCCCCTGCGGCAGCCTGTCGCTCCGGGGATATCCATGGCTATCAAACGTCCGCTCGCCGCTTCGGCGGTTCTTCTGGCGGCTGTCTCGCTCACCCTCGCCGCCTGCGGGCAAGGCAAGGGCGGAGCCGCGGGCGGCATGGGCGCGGGCGGTCCCACGCCCGTGGGCGTGGTGGTCGTCAAGACCGAGCCGGTGACCCTGACCAGCGAACTGCAGGGCCGCACCTCGGCCTACCTGGTCTCGGAAGTGCGTCCGCAGGTCGGCGGCATCGTCAAGGCCCGCCTGTTCCAGGAAGGCTCCTACGTCCGCGCCGGCCAGCCGCTCTACCAGATCGAGCCGGCGACCTTCCAAGCCCAGGTCAACAGCGCCCAGGCGGGCCTGGCCCAAGCCCAGGCGACCTACACCGCCGCCAAGCTGAAGGCCGACCGCTACAAGGAACTGGTCGCCGTCAACGCCGTCTCCAAGCAGGACAACGACGACGCCCAGGCCGCCGCCCAGCAAGCCTCGGCGAACGTCGCCGCCCAGAAGGCCGCGCTCGACACCGCCCGCATCAACCTGGGCTGGACCCGCGTCGTCGCCCCGATCTCGGGCCGCATCGGCAAGAGCTCGGTGACCCCCGGCGCGCTGGTCACGGCCAGCCAGGCCACGGCGCTGGCCACCATCCAGAACCTCGACAAGATCTATGTCGACCTGACCCAGTCGTCGGCCGAGCTGCTGCAGCTGCAGCGCGACCTGGCCGGCGGCCAGCTGGGCCGCTCGGGTTCGGCCCAGGTCAGCCTGAAGCTGGAAGACGGCTCGACCTACCCGGTCCAGGGCCGCCTGGAGTTCGCCGACGTCACCGTCGACCAGACCACCGGCTCGTTCGGCCTGCGCGCCACCTTCGACAACCCCAACGGCGCCCTGCTGCCGGGCATGTACGTCCGCGCCACCCTCGGCAAGGGCGTGGCCTCCAACGGCGTGCTGATCCCGCAGGCCGGCGTGAGCCGCGACCCCAAGGGCAACGCCACGGTCACCGTGGTCGGCGCCAAGGGCGTGGCCGAGGTTCGTCCGATCACCGTCGGCCAGACCGTCGGCGACAAGTGGCTGGTCACCTCCGGCCTGAAGGTCGGCGACCAGGTCATCGTCGAAGGCCTGCAGAAGGTCCGTCCTGGCGCGCCCGTGAAGCCCGCCGTCATCACCGCTCAACGCTAAGGCCGGCCCCAAATGCTGTCCCGTTTCTTCATCGACAGACCCATCTTCGCATGGGTGGTCGCGATCGTGATCATGCTGGCGGGGGCGCTCGCCATCCGCACGCTGCCGATCGCCCAATACCCCGAGATCGCCCTGCCGCAGGTCTCGGTCTCCGCCAACTATCCGGGCGCCTCGGCCAAGACGGTCGAGGACAGCGTCACCCAGGTCATCGAACAGAAGATGAAGGGCCTCGACGGCCTGGATTACATGTCGTCGACCAGCGACAGCTCGGGCTCGGCCACGGTCACCCTGACCTTCAAGGCCGGCACCGACATCGACATCGCCCAGGTGCAGGTCCAGAACAAGCTGCAGACCGCCACCGCCCTGCTGCCGCAGGAAGTGCAGCAGCAAGGCCTGACGGTCGCCAAGTCGGCCCGTAACTTCATGATGGTCGTCGGCCTCTATTCGGAGAACGACAAGACCACCAACACCGACCTGGCCGACTACATCGCGTCCAACATCCAGGACCCGCTGAGCCGCGTCGACGGCGTCGGCGAAGTGCAGCTGTTCGGCGCCCAGTACGCCATGCGCATCTGGCTCGACCCGAACAAGCTGTCGTCCTACAGCCTGACGCCTTCGGACGTGTCGGCGGCCATCCAGGCCCAGAACGCGCAGGTCTCGGCTGGCCAGCTGGGCGGCACGCCCAACCTGCCGGGCACGGGCCTGAACGCCACGATCACGGCCCAGTCGCGCCTGCAGACGCCCGAAGAGTTCGAGAACATCATCGTCAAGAACAGCACGGGCGGGGCTCTCGTCCGTCTGCGCGACGTCGCCCGGGTCGAACTGGGCGCCGAAAGCTACGTCTCGACCGCCAAGTTCAACGGCCGTCCGGCCGCGGGTCTGGCCATCCGCCTGGCCCCCGGCGCCAACGCTCTGGACACCGCCAAGGCGGTGAAGGAGCAGATGGCCACGCTCGAGAAGAATTTCCCGGCCGGCTACAAGTACGTCGTTCCTTACGACTCCACGCCGTTCGTGGAACTGTCGATCCACGAAGTGATCAAGACGCTGGTCGAAGCCATCATCCTGGTCTTCATCGTCATGTTCCTGTTCCTGCAGAACTGGCGCGCCACGCTGATCCCGACCATCGCCGTCCCGGTCGTCCTTTTGGGCACCTTCGGCATCCTCGCGGCCTTCGGCTACTCCATCAACACCCTGACCATGTTCGGCCTCGTGCTGGCCATCGGCCTGCTCGTCGACGACGCCATCGTCGTGGTCGAGAACGTCGAGCGGGTGATGAGCGAGGAGCACCTGTCCCCCGTCGAGGCCACGCGCAAGTCGATGGGCGAGATCACCGGCGCCCTGATCGGCATCGCGCTGGTGCTGTCGGCGGTGTTCGTGCCGATGGCCTTCTTCAGCGGCTCGCAAGGCGTCATCTACCGCCAGTTCTCGATCACCATCGTCTCGGCGATGATGCTGTCGGTCGTGGTCGCCCTGGTGCTGACGCCGGCGCTCTGCGCCACCATGCTGAAGCCGCACGACCGCGCCCACGGCGAGGCTCTGCGCACCGATCATCCGGGCCTGCTGGGCGCGGTGATCAACTTCTTCAACCGCTTCTTCAACTGGTTCAACCGCAGCTTCAACGACGTCTCGGGACGCTATCAGGGCGGGGTCCGCAAGATCCTCGGCCGCAGTGTCCGCTGGATGGCTATCTACGGCGTGATCATCCTGGTCATGGGCCTGCTGTTCGTCCGCCTGCCCAGCGCCTTCCTGCCGGAAGAAGACCAGGGGATCATGATCACCCTCGTCCAGCTGCCGCCGGGTGCCACCGAGGAACGCACCCTGGGCGTCCTCGACCAAGTCCGCAGCCACTTCATGGACGACGAGAAGGAAGCCGTGCAGTCGGTGTTCACCGTCTCGGGCTTCAGCTTCAGCGGCGCGGGTCAGAACGCCGGTCTCGCCTTCGTCCGCCTGAAGGACTTCGACGAGCGCAAGGCCGCCAACCTGAAGGCTCCGGCCGTCGCCGGCCGCGCCATGGGCAAGTTCCTGCAGATCCGCGATGCGATGGTGTTCGCCGTCGTGCCGCCGGCCGTGCCGGAACTGGGCACCTCGTCGGGCTTCGACTTCCAGCTGCAGGACATCGGCGGCGTGGGCCATGACGCCCTCACCGCGGCCCGCAACCAGGTCCTGGGCATGGCTGGCCAGGATCCCAACCTGGTCGGCGTGCGTCCCAACGGCCAGGAAGACACCCCGCAGCTGAAGATCGACATCGACCAGGCCAAGGCCGGTTCGATGGGCCTGACCACGGCCGACATCAACGCGGCGCTCAGCGCGGCGTGGGGCGGCTCGTACGTCAACGACTTCATCGACCGCGGCCGGGTCAAGAAGGTCTACATGCAGGCCGACGCGCCCTACCGCATGAAGCCCGAAGACCTGAACAACTGGTACGTCCGCAACAGCAGCGGCCAGATGGTGCCCTTCTCGGCCTTCGCCACGACCCGCTGGGTCTACGGCTCGCCGCGTCTGGAGCGCTACAACGGTCTGTCGTCGATGAACATCCAGGGCGCTCCGGCCCCGGGCAAGAGCTCGGGCGACGCGATGAAGGCCATGGAGAAGATCGCCGCCCAGCTGCCGGCCGGCATCGGCTACGAGTGGACCGGCCTGTCGGCCCAGGAACGTGAAGCGGGCAACCAGGCTCCGGCCCTGTACGCGATCTCGATCCTGGTGGTGTTCCTGCTGCTGGCGGCCCTCTACGAGAGCTGGTCGATCCCGCTGTCGGTCATCATGGTCATCCCGCTCGGCATCGTCGGCGCCCTGCTGGCGACCACCCTGCGCGGCCTGTCCAACGACATCTACTTCCAGGTGGGCCTGCTCACGACCATGGGCCTGGCGGCCAAGAACGCCATCCTGATCGTCGAGTTCGCCAAGGAGATCTTCGAGCGCACCGGCAACCTTGTGGAAGCCACGCTGGAAGCCGTCCGCATCCGTCTGCGTCCGATCATCATGACCTCGCTGGCCTTCGTCTTCGGCGTGCTGCCCTTGGCGATCTCCAACGGGGCTGGATCTGGCAGCCAGCACGCGATCGGCACGGGCGTCATCGGCGGCATGCTGTCGGCGACCATCCTGGCGATCTTCTTCGTCCCGCTGTTCTTCGTGATCGTCGAACGGATCTTCAAGCCCAAGCCCCGTCACCACGACGAGGCCCCCGCCACCCCGGTGGAAAGCCACTGAGATGCTTCGTAACCTGACCCTCACCCTGCTGGCGGCCAGCGCGCTGACTGCCTGCACCATGGCCCCGAAGTACGAGCGACCGGCCCTGCCGGTCGCCACCACCTGGCCCACGGCTTCGGCCAACGGCCAGACGGCTTCGGCCGGCGACCTCGCCTGGAAGCAGGTGTTCGAAGACCCCCGCCTGGCGGGGACCATCGACCTGGCCCTGGCCAACAACCGCGACCTCCGGATCGCGGTGCTCAACATCGAGCAGGCCCGCGCCACCTATCGCATCCAGCGCGCGGCCCTGCTGCCGACGGTCAACGGCACGCTCTCGGGCACCAAGAGCGAGACCCCGACCGCGGCTTCGGGCTTCGGCTCGGCGATCGGCGGCTCGGGCTCGCTGGAGATCGAGAACTACAACGCCACCGTCGGCGTCACCTCGTACGAGCTCGACATCTTCGGGCGCGTGCGCAGCCTCAAGGACCAGGCGCTGCACAGCTACCTGGCCACCGAGGAGACCGCCCGGGCGACGCAGATCAGCCTGATCGCCGAGACGGCCAACGCCTGGCTGACCTTGGCGGCCGACCAGGACCTGCTGGCCCTGGCCAAGGACACGCTGAAGAGCCGTGAAGACAGCCTCGCCCTGGCCCAGCGCCAGTTCGACGTCGGCGCGGCCTCGCAGCTGGACCTGCGCACCTCGCAGACCCTGGCTGAGACGGCCCGGGCCGACGTGGCCACGTACACGGCCCAGGTCGAGCGCGACAAGAACGCCCTGCGCCTGCTGGTGGGCGCCGAAGTTCCGGCCGACCTGCAGCCGGCCGGCGGCCTGATCACCGCCCAGATCCTTCCCGATCTGCCGGCGGGCGTGGCTTCGGACGTGCTGACCCGTCGTCCCGACGTGCTGGCGGCCGAGCACAGCCTGATGGGCGCCAACGCCAACATCGGCGCGGCCCGCGCGGCCTTCTTCCCGCGCATCAGCCTGACCGGCTCGTACGGCAGCGCCAGCGCCGACCTCGACGGCCTGTTCAAGAGCGGCACCAAGAGCTGGAGCTTCGCGCCCAGCATCAGCGTGCCGATCTTCGCCGGCGGGGCCAACAAGGCCGGGCTGGACAGCGCCAAGGCCGGCCAGAAGATCGCCGTGGCGACCTACGAGAAGACCGTGCAGACGGCCTTCCGCGAAGTCTCCGACGCGCTGGCCACCCAGGCCACCATCGGCGACCGCCTGGCCGCCCAGGAACGGGTGGCCGCCGCCGCCGCCGACACCGCGCGACTGACCAAGCTGCGCTACGACCGCGGCGTCGACAGCTCGCTCGTCCTGCTCGACGCCCAGCGCACGCAGTACACGGCCCAGCAAGGCCTGATCAACGCGCGCCTGGCCCGGGCCAGCAACTTGGTCACGCTCTACAAGGTCCTCGGCGGCGGCGCTCCCGCCAGCAAGGGGTCCTGACCTGATCGGGGAGGGTAAGGCCCCTCCCCCAACCGATCCCCGCGCGACGGTGCGGGGCTGATCGCGGCGGCATCCCCCCGGACACGCCGCGACCGGAAGGGGCGCATCACCCCCCCAATCCCAGATGCGCCCCTTCCACCCTTATTCCCTTCCCCACAATCAGATCCGACCGCCCGACGCCGCCTCCAGCCGCGCGTGCAGGCCGTCCAGCCGGGCCGCGCAGGCCGCCCGGATCGCCGGATCGACCTCGGCGCGCTTGGCCGCGCCATCCGGCGCGAACGCCCGCTCGGGCGCCTTGGCGTCGATCTTGGCCGCCGCCGCCATCGCCTCGCGCTCCGCCGCCTCGGGCGCCCAGCCGAAATGCGGCAGCACACGCCCAGCCACCGCCTCGGGCAGCGTCGCATAGTTGACCAGCAGCCCCGCTTCGTCGGCCGCCAGGGCCGCCAGCATCGCCTCGCCGATCGCCGCCAGCACCGCGGCCTGATAGTCGGCGTCCGGCGTCGCCGGCTGCGCCAGGCCGAACACGGCCGGCGCCACCACCTGCGGAACCATCTGCATGCCCGGCGAGCGGGCGTGCGAGACCATCACCTCGGCCGGCGCCCGGTAGAGGTGCAGCCAGGGCGCCTGCGGAAAGGCCGCGCGGAAGAGGTCGAAGGCCAGGGCGTGCCAGCAGTCCAGCTTGAGGAACAACCGCTCGTCCCCCGCGCCGCGCGCCCGGCCCAGCGCCGCCACGACGCCGCGCAGCAGGACGACCTTGCGATCCCTGGGCAGGTCGCCGCGCACGACGTGGTCGATCGGCGCGGCCTCCGACAGCACGGTCGCGCCCGCCGGCGCCCCGAGCATCCGGCCAAGCAGGGTCGAGCCGCAGCGCGACATGTGGAAGACGAGGCCGTCGGGGGCCGGTCCCGCCAGCCCTTCCAGC
Organism: Caulobacter sp. 10L414; assembly: GCF_056395525.1. Classification (NCBI taxonomy): domain Bacteria; kingdom Pseudomonadati; phylum Pseudomonadota; class Alphaproteobacteria; order Caulobacterales; family Caulobacteraceae; genus Caulobacter; species Caulobacter sp. 10L414. The sequence continues at coordinate 25,503 of NZ_JBFTJR010000034.1, read as the reverse complement.
GCCGACAGCGGCGTGCGCAGCCGCAACAGCCGGTTCAGCGGCAGCGACCAGACCTTGGGGACGCTCTCGCCAAAGAACGACTCCGCCAGCCGGCGCGCGCCGAAGAAGGCCCAGTCGACCGCGTCCTCGCCCGGCGAGACGGCGACCGGCAGCCATCCGGCCGGCGGCGCGGTCGGGCGCGGGACCACGTTGCGCCTGGCCAGTCGCTCGGCCAGGCCCGGGGCGGCCAGCCCCCATCCGGCGGCCACAGCCTGCGCCTCGCGGGCGAAGTCCTCGTCGCGGAACAGCTCGGCGAGCCTGGCGCAGGCGGCGACGTCCTCGGCCAGCCGCGCCATGAAGGCTTCCAGATCCCGCGTCGCGCCCGCCGTAAGTTGCATGCCCGCCCCTGGCCCTTGTCGGTTGAAGAGCGGCACAATAGGCTCGGGCGATGGGATTTCCAGACCGCCTGAAGCTGCCGTTCGCCTTCGATCCGGCGCGCCTGCGCGCCGACCTTACGGCCCTGACGGCCGGGGCCGACTGGATCGCCCACTTCGTGACCCAGAACTACGAGGGCGACTGGAGCGTCATCCCCCTGCGCAGCCAGGCCGGGGCCAGCCACCCGGTGATGATGATCTATTCGGACCCGGGCGCGACGGCGTTCGAGGACACGCCGTTCCTGGCCCCCTGCCCGTATTTCCGAGAGGTGATCGCCGCCTTCCCGTTCCAGGCCACCAGCGCCCGGCTGATGAAGCTGGCCCCCGGCTCGGTCATCAAGACCCACCACGACGAAGACCTCGACGCCGGCTCGCTGCTGGTGCGCTTCCACGTACCGGTGGTCACCAACCCCGATGTCGATTTCCGCCTCAACGGTCGCCGCGTGGTGATGGAGGCCGGCAGCGCCTGGTACCTCAAGCTCACCGACCCCCACAGCGTCGCCAACCACGGAACTGAGGATCGCGTGCACCTGGTGATCGACGGCTACGTCAACGACTGGGTGAGGGGGTTGTTCGCGGCAGTGGAAGAGGCGGTTTAGGCGCGGTCCACAACGGTGTCATCCCGGCCGGAGGAACGCGCCAGCGGTCCGCAGAGCCGGGATCTCCCACGCTTGCGGGGTATCGGAACGGTGCGAGATCCCGGCGCTCCGCTTCGCTACGACCGGGATGACAAGTTTATCGGGTGGTGCCCCCCTGCACTTTCCTACGCCCCCAGCAGCGTGAACTGGGCGTTCAGCCCGTCGACCGCGCTGCTGGCCACCCAGACGTCGAACACGCCCGGCTCGGCGGTCCAGCGGTCGCCCTCGCCGAAGAAGGTCAGGCTGCCGCGCTCCAGCTCGAAGGTGATGTCGCGGCTCTCGCCCGGCTTCAGGGCGACCCGCAGGAAGCGCTTGAGCTCGCGCACCGGCCGGGTGCGGCTGGCCACCCGGTCGCGGGTGTAGAGCTGCACCACGTGCACGCCCTCGCGCTTGCCGGTGTTGGTCACCCGGGCGCTGACCTGCAGCTTGCCGTTCCAGGCCAGGGTCGGCGAGGACAGCTTCAGGTTCGACAGGGAAAAGGTGGTGTAGGCCAGGCCGTAGCCGAACGGGTACAGCGCCTCGTTCTTCACCGTGCGCCAGCGGGCCTTGTACTCCTGGATCTCGCTGTCGGCCGGGGCAGGACGCCCCGTCGTGCGGTGATTGTAGGCGTAGGGCTGCTGGCCGCTCTCGTAGGGAAAGCTGACCGGCAGGCGGCCCGACGGGTTCACCGACCCGAACACCACGTCGGCCACAGCGTGGCCGGTCTCGGTGCCCAGGAACCAGGTCGCCAGGATCGCCGGGGCGTTCTTCACCGCGCCGTCCAGCACCAGCGCCCGACCGTGGCGCAGCAGCACGACGGTGGGACGGCCGACGGCCGCCACGGCCTCGGCCAGCATCATCTGCGGCTTGGGGATGCCGATGTCGGTGCGCGACTGGGCCTCGCCCGACATGTTCTGGCCCTCGCCGATCGCCAGCACGACGATGTCGGCGGCGGCCGCGGCCCGCACCGCCGCTTCGATCCCACCGGGTATCGAGGCCTCGACGTCGCTGCCCTTGACGGTCTGCAAGAGGTTGGGATCGGCCATGGCCTGGCGAAAGCCCGTGGCCAGGTCGACGCCCAGGCTCTTGTCGCCGAAGAAGGCCCACGGCCCCAGGATGTTGTCGCGGTCGTCGGCGAACGGCCCGATCAGGGCGATGCGCTTGCCCGAGCGCGGCAGCGGCAGGAGGTTCCCGTCGTTCTTCAGCAGCACGATCGAGCGGGCGCCCGCCTCGCGCGAGAGGGCGCGCATGGCCGGGGTCGCCGTGCGGGCGGCCTGGGCCTTGGGGTCGATCGAGCGGAACGGCTGGTCGAACAGGCCGATGGCCTCCTTCAGCATCAGCACCCGGCGCACGGCCTGGTCGACCACCGCCATCGGCACCGCGCCGCTCTTGACCAGTTCGGGCAGGTAGCGGCTGTAGAGCCCGCTCTGCATGCTGATGTCGACGCCCGCCAGGATCGCCAGGCGGGCGGCGTCGCGATCGTCGGCGGCGTAGCCGTGGGCCACCAGTTCCTGGTCGGCGGTGTAGTCGGAGATGACCACGCCCTTGAAGCCCCACTCGCCGCGCAGCAGGTCGGTCAGCAGACGCTTGTTGGCCGTGGCCGGCACGCCGTTGATGTCGTTGAAGGCCGACATGGCGGTCAGGCAGCCGGCCTCGAAGGCGGCCTGGAACGGCGGCAGGTGCACCTCGCGCAGCGTGGCTTCCGACAGCTCGACGGTGTTGTAGTCCATGCCCGCGACCACCGCGCCGTAGGCGGCGAAGTGCTTGGCGCAGGCCAGCATCGAGTCCGGCGACGTCAGGTTCGGCCCCTGGAAGCCGCGCACCCGGGCCTGGGCCAGCGCCTCGCCTAGGAACACGTCCTCGCCCGAGCCCTCGGCCACCCGGCCCCAACGTTCGTCGCGGGCCACGTCGACCATCGGCGCGAAGGTCCAGTGCAGGCCATGGGCCGTGGCTTCCTGCGCGGCGGCGCGGGCGGTGCGGTAGGCCAGCGGCGGGTCGAAGCTGGCGGCCTCGGCCAGCGGGATCGGATAGACGGTCTTGAAGCCGTGGATCACGTCGGCCGCCAGCAGCAGTGGGATGCCCAGGCGCGAATGCTCCACCGCCGCCGTCTGGGCCAGCAGCGCGCCCTCGACGCCGACGCCGTTCATCAGCGTGCCGATCTTGCCCGCCCGGGTCTCGGCCAGCAGCTGCTGGGTGTTGCGCAGGTTGATGGCCGGGTTCATGTCGCCCACCGGCGGGCGGATCATGTCGGCGTAGCAGGACAGCTGGCCGGCCTTCTCGTCGATGGTCATCTTGGCGATCAGCGCCTCGACCCGCTCGGAGCCTCGCGCCTGCGCCGACGCTCGGCCGGCCACCGCCAGCCCGGCCAGGCCCGCCGCACCGGCCATCAGTCCGCGACGGCTGATCCCTTCAAGCGAAGCTTCGCGCCGATCCATAGAATCCCTTCCGACTGCCTGCGGGCGGCAACCTCGCCGACCCGTGCGGATCGCGCAACGCCCCGCACGGGCCAAGCGAACCACGCAGGGCCGCTTGCGTTATCAGTCTGGCTGAAGGGAGACCCGACCATGTCCGCTCAATGGCGCATCGAGATCCGGCTGGGCGAGGGCCACGCCCCGCTGCGCAGCGTGCTCGTCGAGGCCGACACCGAGGTCGACGCCCTGCGGCAGGTGCTGGCCGAGGCCGAACGAGACCACGTCGCGGCCGAGGAACTGCTGCTCGACGGCCAGGAAGAGGTGTTCTCGCGCACCGAGGTCCTGGACGGCCACGTGGAGCACCAGGGCCAGGCCTGACGCTCGCCCGCCAACCGGGCCTGTGCTAGGCCCGGTGCATGGCTGGAGAACGCATCCTCTTCGTCGTCAACGCCGRCCCCAGCGTCGGCGGCGGCCACTTCATGCGCAGCCTGAACCTCGCCCGCGCGCTGGAGGCGGGCGGCGCGACCTGCGCCTTCGCCGGACCGCCCGCAGTGACCGGGCTGATCGAGACCTTCGCCTCGCCTTCCCTGCTGGCCGCGACCTTCGCCGACGAAGACCTGGTCGCCGGCGCCGCCGGCCTCGCGACCGGCTACGACGCCATCGTCTTCGATCACTATGATCTCGTCGCGGCCGACCACCGCCGGATCGCCGAGGGCCGCCCCGCCCTCGTCGTCGACGACCTCGCCGACCGTCCGCTGGCCGCCGACCTGCTGCTGGACGCCGGGGTGACGCGCCAAGCCAGCGACTACGACGGTTTGGTCCAGCCGGACACCGAACTGCTGCTCGGCCCGAACCACGCCGCCCTGTCGCCGGCCTTCGCCGCCCTGCGCGACGAGGCCCTGGCCCGCCGCGCCGCCGCCACGCAGGTGGAGCGCGTGCTGGTCTCGCTGGGCCTGACCGACGTCGGCGGGATCACCGCGCGCACCGTCGGCGCCCTGCTGCCGGTGCTGGGCGAGCGGGCCCTCGACGTCGTGGTCGGCGGCCAGGCGCCCAGCCTGCCGACCCTGCGTGAAATCGCCGCGGTCGACCCGCGCCTGACCCTGCACGTCGACAGCCGCGACATGCCCCGGCTGACCGCCCGGGCCGACCTCGCCATCGGCGCGGCCGGCTCCAGCAGCTGGGAGCGCTGCGTGCTGGGCCTGCCGACCGTGTCGCTGGTGCTGGCCGACAACCAGCGCGAGGCGGCCCAGGCGCTGTCGGACCTGGGCGCGCATCGGTCGCTGGACGGCTCGGCCGTGCGCGAAGGCCTGCAGCCGGCGTTCCTGGCCCTGGCCGAGGACATGCACGCCTGGCGCGACATGTCCGCCGCCGCCGCAAAGGTCTGCGACGGCCTGGGCGCCCAGCGCACGGCCGAACGGTTCATCGCCCTGATTTCGCCCCGTTTCGGAAACAATCACGCGACGCTCACCTGACACTTACCCGCGCGTAAGCCCGTCAAGCGTCGAGACCCCCTGTCATGCCCAAAGTCACCCTGCGCGCCGTCGCGGCGCACGACCAGGCGCGACTGCTGGAATGGCGCAACTCCGACGCCGTCGCCCCCTACATGTACAGCGACCACCTGATCTCCGAGGGCGAGCACGCCGCCTGGTTCGCCCGCCTGGGGACCAATCCGACGGTTCGCTACTGGATCATCGAGCTGGACGACCATCCGGTGGGCCTGGCCAACCTCGCCGACATCGACCTGGGCAACCGCCGTTGCGCCTGGGCCTATTACCTGGCCGATCCGTCGGTGCGCGGCCTGGGCGTCGGCAGTTTCGTCGAGTACTGGGTGATCGAATACGTGTTCGGCGTGTTGGGCCTGGCCAAGCTGTGGTGCGAGGTCATCGAGAGCAACAAGGCCGTCTGGCGCCTGCACGAGGGCTTCGGCTTCACGCGCGAGGCGTTGCTGCGCAGCCACGTGGTCAAGGGCGGCCAGCCGCTGGACGTGATCGGCCTTGGCCTTCTGGAAAGCGAATGGCGCGGGGCCTCGCGCGAGGCCGCCCGCGAGCGGCTGATCGCCAAGGGCTTCGACCTGTCGGACCTGCCCGCCGCCTAGATCCGCGGCAACCCGCCCAAGTCTCGCAGATCCGGCCGGCTGCGCACCAGCGACCGGATGTCTTCGGAACCGAAGTCCGGCTGGCCTGCGTAAAGCGCCTCATAGACCGCCCGCACGAATTCGAGGTCCGAGGGCAGGTCGACCGTCCAGCGCACCTGGCTTTCGTCGACCGCCTGGGTGAGGCCGCCCAGGGCGAAGCGCTCGGGCCGGCGGTAGACGAAAGGGGTGACGTGCTCGCGCTCGTAGGGGTCGCTCGCCTCGTCCGCCATCAGCCGCAGCAGGCCCACGCTCAGAATCTCGGCGTCCAGCCCGATCGGATAGGTCCGGTGCGGCAGGGTGGTGGCCGAATAGTCCGCGCCGCCGGCAAGGTGTCTGGCGATCAGCGCCTCGATCAGCACCGGATCGGCCAGCGGGCAATCGGCCGTCAGGCGCAGCATCCGGTCATCGTCGTCCAGGCCCGCGACCGCGCCGGCGAACCGGCCCAGCACGTCGTCCAGCGGGCCGCGGAACACCTCGACGCCCGCCGCTTCCAGGGTCTCGGCCAAGGGATCGTCGCTGGCCTCGCTTGAGGTCGCCGTCACCAGCCGGTCGATCGAGGCCACGCGACGCAGGCGTTCGACCTGGCGCAAGACCATCGGCGCGCCAGCCACGTCGGCCAGCACCTTGCCCGGCAGCCGGGTCGAGCTCATCCGGGCCTGCAGCACCGCGACGATCACTGCGCGCCTCCCTGGAACATCGGTTTCATGGTCCGCCTGCCTCGCCCTGTCGGCCGCACCCTCCGCCGGGTCGGTTAAGGAGGACTTTCGCTCGCGAGGCCGGTTTGGACAACCAAGCATTGACAGCGTTGTCAAACCATTGTGGTCTCCCTGCCCAACGACCGCATGCGACGATCGAAGGGAGAAGAACGCCATGGGACCGCTGATCGACCGCCGCGCGCTGCTGGCCGCCGGCGCCGCGTTGGGCCTGGCGCCCGCCCTGCCCGCCCTCGGCGCCGACCAGGAGGCCCGGGTCCGCGCTCTCCTCAAGCAGATGACGCTGGACGAGAAGATCGGCCAGACCCACCAGCCGGCCGGCGGCCGCCAGAAGGCGCTGAACTCCAAGATCGACGCGACCGCCCTCGACCTCGTGCGCAAGGGCGGCGTCGGCTCGTACCTGCACGTGGCCGGCGCGGCCTTCCTGCGCGAGTTGCAGCGCACCGCCGTCGAGGAGTCGCGGCTGAAGATCCCGCTGCTGTTCGCCATCGACGTGGTGCACGGCTTCCGCACCCTCTATCCCGTGCCGCTGGCCATGGCCGCGACCTTCGACCCGGAGATCGTGCGCGCCACCGCCCGCATGGCCGCCGTCGAAACCGCCGTCAGCGGCCTGCACTGGACCTTCGCCCCGATGGTCGACATCGCCCGCGACCCGCGCTGGGGCCGCATCGTCGAGGGGGCCGGCGAGGATCCCTATCTCGGGTCGGTCATGGCCGCCGCCCAGGTGCGCGGCTTCCAGGGCGAGGGCCTTTCCGCGAAAGACTCGATCCTGGCCTGCGCCAAGCATTTCGGGGCCTATGGCGCGGCCGCCGGCGGCCGCGACTACGACAGCGCCGAGCTGTCGGACCGCACGCTGAACGAGGTCTACCTGCCGCCTTTTCATGCGGCGGCCAAGGCCGGCGCGGGCACGATGATGACCGCCTTCAACGACCTGAACGGCGCGCCCACCACCGCCAACGCCGCCCTGGTGCGCGGCGTGCTCAAGACCCAATGGGCGTGGCCGGGCCTGGTGGTCAGCGACTGGAACGCCATCCTCGAACTGATCAATCACGGCATCGCCGAGACCCCGGTCCAGGCCGCCGCCCTGGCGCTGAAGGCCGGGATCGACATGGACATGGCCAGCGGCGTCTACGCCGCCCACCTGAAGACCGCGATCGGCCAGGATCCGTCCCTGCTGCCGCTGCTCGACCAGGCGGTGACCCGGATCCTGACCGCCAAGATGCGCCTTGGCCTGTTCGACGATCCCTACCGCTTCGGCGATCCCGAGCGCGAGAAGACCATCTTCGTCGGTCCCGAGCATCGCGCCGTCGCCCGCGAGGCGGCGCGCAAGGCCGTGGTGCTGCTGAAGAACGACGGCGGCCTGCTACCGATCGCGCCTTCCGTCCGGAAGATCGCCGTCATCGGGGCCCTGGCGACCGACAATCTCTCTCAGCTCGGCTCGTGGAAGGCGCGCGGCCAGGTCGGCGACGTCGCCCCACTGCTGCCGGCGCTCAAGGCCATCGCCCCGGCCGGAACCACGATCATCCACGTCGCCGGCGCCGGTCCGCGCAGCGACGACGAGACAGGCATCCCGGCCGCCGTCGAGGCCGCCAAGGCCGCCGACCTCGTGCTGCTGATGGTCGGCGAGGACTTCGACCACAGCGGCGAGTCGCGCAGCCGCGCCGACCTTTCCCTGCCGGGCGCGCAGAGCGCCCTGGCCCGCGCGGTGCTGGCCACGGGCAAGCCCGTCGTCGTGCTGCTGCCGTCGGGCCGCCCCCTGGTCGCGTCCGAGGTGCTGGAGAAGGCCCCCGCCGTGCTGGCGACCTGGTTCCTCGGCGTCGAGGCCGGCCCGGCCCTGGCCGAGATCCTGTTCGGCAAGGCCGCGCCGGGCGGCCGCCTGCCCGTCGGCTTCCCGCGCGCCACCGGCCAGTCGCCGACCTACTACGCCCATGTTCCCACCGGCCGCCCGGCCGATCCGGATCTGGCCAAGGACACGGCCCGCTACCACGACGTCGACATCGGCCCGCTGTTCCCGTTCGGCCACGGCCTGAGCTACGCCACCTTCGCCTATGCCGACCTGGCCATCGACCGCGAGAGCATCGCCCCGAGCGGCGCGGTGAAGGTCTCGCTCACCGTGGCCAACACCGGATCGGCGAGCGCCGACGAGGTGGTTCAGCTCTATGTCCGCGACCCGGTCGCCAGCGTCGCGCGGCCGGTCAAGGAACTGCGAGGCTTCGTGCGGCTGACCCTCAAGCCCGGCGAGCGCAGGCGCGTGACCTTCACCCTCGCCGCCGCCCAGCTGGCGATCTGGAGTCCCGAGGGCTGGCGGGTCGAGGCCGGCAGGGTCGACCTGATGATCGGCTCGTCCTCGGCCGACATCCGCCTGAAGGGCGCCTTCACGATCGCCGCGCCCGGCAAGGCCAACGAACCGGCGACCGCCGTCCTGACGTCGGTCGACGTGGCTTAGAGATCGGAGCTCAAAGAAACATGTCATCCCGGCCGGAGGAGCGCGACAGCGATCCGCAGAGCCGGGATCTCCCACGCCTGCCGATGCGGAACGGTGGGAGATCCCGGCGCTCCGCTGCGCTACGGCCGGGATGACAATGGGATAGGCTGTTGAACGCGCTACGTGTCAGTTGAGTCCGTCGCCTCCCCCCTCCCCCGCCCACGCAGCCCGCCGCTTCAGCTCCGCCTCGCTCGGCGCCTGCACCATGAACGAACCGGTGCGCACCGGGCCGTCGCGGCGGTAGCGGTTCACGACCACGCCGGTGTCGGCCAGGATCGAGCCGGTCAGGATCCAGGCGCCCGGGGCCGCGTCCTCGTCGAACAGCCGCCGCCCCGGTCCCAGCAGCACCGGGAAGACCATCAGCTGCATCTCGTCCACCAGGTCGGCCGCCAGCAGAGCATGGACCAGCTGGGTGGAGCCCTGGGTCAGGAGGTCCGGTCCCGCCTGTTCCTTGAGCCGTCGCACGCCCTCAGCCGCGTCCGGCCCGACGACGCGGCTGTTCTCCCAGGTCAGCGCCAGGCTTGGATCGCGGGTGGCGACGTGCTTGGTCGCGGCGTTGAAGCGCTCGGCGATCGGGTTGGCCGGATCCTGGTAGGGCCAATGGGCGGCGAAGATCTCGTAGGTGCGGCGGCCCAGCAGCAGGTCGAACGGCGCCTCGAACAGCGACATCACCGCCTGGCCGGTGACCGGGTCGGAATAGGGCGCGACCCAGCCGCCACGGGCGAAGCCGCCGCGGCGGTCCTCGTCCGGTCCGCCCGGGCCCTGCATGACCCCGTCCAGGCTGACGAAGGCGGCGACGATCAGCTTTCTCATGTCCATGCTCCCTTGCGGTTTCCCCAAGGACGCCCGGCCCGATCACGATCCTACACCCCTGCCCGCCTTATCGAGGGCGCAGGGCTCAGGCGCGCGCTCGCCGCCGGTAGAGATAGTCGTACGGCAGGCCCATGCGCCGGGTGGCCTCGACCGCCGGCGAGCCCTTGATCGGCATCTTGTCGGCGCTTGCCCCGGCCAGGCGCACCAGCCGCCGCTCCACGCCGTTCAGGTCGAAGGCCTCGCCCAGTCCGAGGCGCGCGCGCACCTCGACCGGGGTGATCGCCACAGCCGCCCGCACCAGCGGTTTCTGGATCAGCCGCAGCGGCCCCGGCAGCAGCGGCGTATTCGTCATGATGTCGAGGAACTCGAAGACGATCTCCGACGGCTCCAGGCTGGGCAGCATCACGGCCAGCTGGCGCTTCCACTCGGCCTCTGAGGCGGGGACGCCGGTCGCGCCGTAGAGCCGCGCGCCGGGGGCGGCCTCGGCGAAGGCCGCATCGCGCTCGGCCGGCGTCAGGGCCTGGGCATAGGCGTGATAGGCCTCGATGAAACCGAAGCTGGCGGTGGCCTGCACCCAGTCCAGCAGCGCCGGGTCGTTGGCCTGGTAGGCCACGCCCGCCGGGGTCTCGCCGGTGACATGGCCGTGCATGCGCACGACGCCGGCGATCATCTTCTCGGCGACCTCCCGCGGGCCGTAGACCGTGACCATCGCCGCCAGGCCCGTGCGCTTGAGGCGTTTCAGCGGCTGCGCCTTGAAGCTGGAATGATCCCAGACACCCGAGCGCACGCGCGGTTCGGCCAGCTCCAGGATCACCGCGGTGATCCCGCCCACGAACAGCGACACCGGGTTCTTGAACACCCGCCACGACACCGAGTCCGGCGAGGTCAGGGCCGCCGCGCCGGGCGGCGCGGAAAAGTCGATCGCCGGTCCCCCGTCGGGCGCCAGAAGTCGCGCGGCGGCGCGCGAAAGGGGATCGGCCATCAGTTCACCCGTCGCTCTCGCCCCGCCCAGTACGGTTCGCGCAGCTGGCGGCGCAGGATCTTGCCCGAGGCGTTGCGCGGCAAGGCCTCGACGAAATCGACGCTCTTGGGCGCCTTGAAGTGCGCGATGCGCGTGCGGGCGAAGGCGATGATGTCTTCCGGATCGGGCGTGACGCCGGGCTTGGGCGCCACCACCGCCTTGACCGCCTCGCCCCACTTGTCGTCGGGCACGCCGATCACCGCCACCTCGGCCACGTGCGGATGGCCGTAGACGGCGCTTTCCACCTCGGCCGGATAGATGTTCTCGCCGCCGGAGACGATCATGTCCTTCACCCGGTCGTGGATGAACAGATAGCCGTCCTCGTCCAGATAGCCGGCGTCGCCGGTGCGCAGCCAGCCGTCGGCGTCGATGGTCGCGGCGGTGGCCGCGTCCAGCTTCCAGTAGCCGGCCATGTTCGACGATGAGCGCACGGCGATCTCTCCGACGGTGTTGGCGGGTAGAACGCCGCCGGCCCCGTCGAGGATGCGAAGCTCGACCCCCGGCATCGGCAGGCCGGCCGAGCGCATGCGCTTGTTGCCGGCCGGATCGTGGTCCTCGGGCGGCAGATAGACCACCGTGCCGGTGGTCTCGGTCATGCCGTACTGCTGGACGAAGCCGCAGCCGAACACCTCGATGCACTCGCGCAGCAGGTCCAGCGGAATGGGCGCGGCGCCGTAGAGGATGTGGCTGAGGCGCGAATAGTCGATCTGCCGCGCCCGGGGCAGCCGCACCACGATCTGCAGCGCGGCAGGCACCATGAACATCTTCGACACCCGGTCCTTCTCGATGAAGTCGAGCACCTTGGTCGGGTCGAACTCGCGCGCCACCACGCCCTTGGCGCCGTTGAACAGGCCCACCAGGCCCCAGCCCGTGCCGCCGATATGGGCCACCGGCATGGCCACCAGGCTGACGTCGTCGGGCCCCCAGACGTTCCAGTCCATGGGCGCGCGCTCGGCGGCGGCCTTGCGCATGGCCAGCAGGTTGTCGTGGGTCAGCATCGCCCCCTTGGGCTTGCCGGTGGTGCCCGAGGTGTAGAGCTGCAGCACCACGTCGGACGACTTCAGCGGAGTGGCCGGGTCGGCGTGATCCTGGGCATCGCGCCAGGCGGTGAACAGCGGCAGGTCGGCCGGACCGCCCGGCTCCATGGCCACCACCGGCGGCCGCGGCCCCTCCAGCAGCTTGGCCACCTCGCCCACGTGATCGACCAGCTCGGGACCGACGAACACCATCTTGGCCTCGGTGTCGGCGACGATGTAGGCGATCTCGGCGGGGGCCAGGCGCCAGCCGATCGGGGCGGTGACGACGCCGGCCTTGGCCGCGCCCAGCAGCATCTCGAAATAGAGGTCGCTGTTCTTGCCGACATAGGCGATGCGGTCGCCCGGCTCCAGGCCCTCGGCGACCAGGGCCCGGGCCACCTGGTTGGTATGGCGGTCGAGCTCTTCGAAGCGGGTCTCGCGTCCCTCGAAGGCGAAGGCCACGGCGTCTGGCCGTTCCTGCGCGTGATAGCGGGCGACGTCGCCCAGCGTGGGCATGCGGGCGAAGTCGACGGCGGCGGCTCCAGTCATCCGATCCTCCCTGCGCGCCGTCTTTCGCGGCCGCTCGGATAACATGGTTTTCGTCGTGACCCCGGGTAAGTCAACGGTAGCGGGAAACCCGCGTTTGGTCGCGCCGCCGACCCGCCCTAAGCTGTCGACTCGAACGCCCGCGAGGAACCCTCCGTCCATGACCAGCTTCCTCCTGCGCCGCGAACAGCGCGGCCTGCTGATCTCGGTGATCCTGGGGCTGGTGGTGGCCCCGCTGCTGCTGCTGCTGACGACGTGGGAGATCCAGCGCGAGTTCACGCGCGGCCGCGTGCTGCGCGAGGCCGTCGACCACTCCTACGAACAGCGCATGCAGCTGCAGACGCTGTTCTCCCTGCTGCAGGACGCCGAAACCGGCCAGCGGGGCTTCGTGATCACCGGCCAGCAGCGCTTCCTCGAGCCCTATGACGCCTCCCTGCGACGGCTGCCCAGCCACCTGGCGTCTCTGCGGGCCCTGCGCCAGCGCGACGTCGGCGACCTGATCGCCAGCGATGATCCCGTATTCGACCGCCTCGTCGCCCTCATCGAGCGCAAGCAGGGCACGATGGCCGAGGGCATCCGCCTGCGCCGGGACGAAGGCCCAGACGCCGCCCGCACCCTGGTCTCCAGCGGCCAGGGCAAGGCGATCATGGACGAGATCCGTGTCGTCACGGGCGAACTGCAAGCCGCCGACAAGGCCGCCCTGGGGCGGCGCATCGCTGAGAACGACGCCCTGACCCAGCGGACCGAGCGCCTGACCCAGACCCTGTTCGTGGTGCTGGTGGTGTTCCTGCTGGCCGCCTTCCTGCTGCTGTCGCGCCAGATCCGCGCCCGCCAGCAGCTGTTCACCGTCGCCCAGGCCACGGCCGGGCGCCTGGACGCCATCCTCGACAACGCCCAGGACGCCATCGTCACGCTCAACCCCAGCGGCACGATCGAGACCGTCAACAAGGCCGCCGAGGAGATGTTCGGGCTGCCGCGCGAAGGCCTGCTGCGCAAGGCCTTGGCCCAGTTCATCGACCTGCCCGACCGTGGCGAGCTGTTCATCCGCCAACTGGCCGGCGCCGACGACCTGTCCAAGGGCGTGCTGCGCGAGCTGACCGGTCGCCGCGCCGACGGAACCACCTTCCCCATCGAGGCCTCGATCGGCCTGGTCCGCCTGCCCGAGGGCGAGCGCATCACCGCCTCGATCCGCGACATCTCCGAGCGCCGCCGCGTCGAGAAGCTGAAGGCCGAGTTCGTCTCCACCGTCAGCCACGAACTGCGCACGCCGCTCACCTCGATCGCCGGGTCGCTGGGCCTGCTGGTCGGCGGCGCGGCCGGCGCCCTGCCCGAGCGGGCCGCGCGCCTCTTGGGCATCGCCCATTCCAACTGCCAGCGCCTGGTGCGGCTGATCAACGACATCCTCGACATCGAGAAGATCGAGTCCGGCCAGATGGAGTTCGACCTGCAGCCGCTCGATCTGGGGGAACTGGCCCGCCGGGCGGTGGACGCCATGGGCGGCCTTGGCGGCCAGATGAACGTCGCCTTCGAACTKGATGTCGCCCCCGGCCTGCCCCTGGTGCGCGGCGACGCCGACCGCCTGAGCCAGGTGGCCGCCAACCTGCTGTCCAACGCCGCCAAGTTCTCGCCGGCCGGCGGCGCGGTCGAGGTCAAGGTCAGCGCCCCGCGCCCCGACGTCCTGCGCTTCTGCGTCCGCGACCACGGCCCCGGCGTGCCCGAGGCGTTCCGCGACCGCATCTTCTCGAAGTTCGCCCAGGCCGACGCTTCGGACACCCGCGCCAAGGGCGGCACCGGCCTTGGCCTGGCGATCTCGCGCGAGATCGTCCAGCGGCACGGCGGCCGGCTGTGGTTCGAGTCCGAGCCCGGCCAGGGCGCGACCTTCATGTTCGAGCTGGCGACGATCGAGACCCGCGCCCGCGTGCCCGAGGCCAGCGACGGCGCGGCCCGCGTGCTGCTGTGCGAGGACGATCCCGACATCGCCGAAATCCTGTCGGAGGCCCTGCGCCAGGCGGGCGTGCGGGTGCACACTGTCGGCGACGTGGCCTCGGCCAGCGCCGTGCTGGAGATCGGCGGCTTCGACGCCTTCGTCACCGACGTGCGCCTGCCCGACGGCAGCGGCCTTGATCTGCTGCGCCGTCTGCGCGCCGACGCCGCCACCCGCGACATCCCCGCTCTGGTGATCTCGGCCGAGGCCGCCGAAGGGCGCGGCGAGGCGCTGGACGTCGTCGACTGGCTGCAGAAGCCCATCGACCTGGAGCGCCTGCGCACCGCGGTGCATCGCGCCGTCAACGGCCACGCCGACAGCCGCCGCATCGAGGTGCTGCATGTCGAGGACGACGCCGACGTCCACGCCGTGGTCCGCGACGCCCTGCAGGAGCGCTGCACCGTCCGCCACGCCGACAGCGTGCGCGCCGGCCGCGCCGCCCTGCAGCTGTCGCGGCCCGACGTGGTGATCCTCGACCTGGGCCTTGGCGACGGCAACGGCGTCGAGCTGCTGGGCGACCTGCACGAAGGCGACGAGCCCGTGCCGGTGATCGTCTTCTCGGCCCAACCGCTTGAGGACAGGGCCCTGGCGGCTTCCGTCGACGCCGTTCTGACCAAGTCCAAGACCACGCTGGACCAGCTGGCCCGAACTGTGCGCAAGCTCGCCGCGGACGCCGATTCCAAGAGACGCCGATGACCGACCTGAAGCTCCTTTACGTCGACGACGAGGCCGACATCCGCGAGGTGGCGACCTTCTCGCTGGAGCTCGACCCGGGCATCGAGGTGCGTTCGGCCGGCGGCGGCGTCGAGGCCTTCGCCATGCTGGACGGCGACGACTGGCGCCCCGACGTGGTGCTGCTGGACGTGATGATGCCCGACATGGACGGGCCGGCCGTGCTCGCCCGCCTGCGTGAACGCGGCGATCTGAACGGCGCACCGGTGATCTTCATCACCGCCCGCGCCCAGGCCGAGGAACGCGCCCGCCTGCTCGGCTTCGGCGCCGCCGACGTGATCACCAAGCCGTTCGACCCGATGACCCTGGCCCAGGACGTGCGCGCGATCCTCGCCCGATGACCACCGCCGACCCTCTCGCCCCCCTGCGGGCCAAGTTCCTGGTCCGCGTCGCCGACGACCTGGCCAAGCTGCGCGCGGCCGAGACCTCGATGAAGGACAGGCACTACATCGTCCACCGCCTGGCCGGCGCGGCCGGCGTCTTCGGCTATGCCAGGATCACCGACCTGGCCCGGGATCTGGACGACCTGCTCCTCGACCAGGGCGACGCCCCGCCCGAGGCCTTCGACGACCTGATCGCGGCGTTGGAGGGCGTGGCGGCCTAGACACCCGCCCCCGTCGGCCGTCATTGGCCCCAGGCCGCTGTTCCCAGCGCATCCCGCCGGCCACCACGGCGGTCATGGAACAGGTCTTCGCGCCAACTCTGGCCCTTCACATCACCTGCGGGCTGGCCGCTGTCGTCGTCGGCGTCGCGCCCATCCTGGCGCGCAAAGGCTCGCGGCTGCATCGGCTTTCGGGGCGAGTGTTCGTCGTCCTGATGGGGGTGATGCTGGCGGCCGCCTGGGTGATGACGGCGCTGCATTTCAACGCCTATTTCGCCGCCCTGTCGGCGACGGCGAGCATCGGCCTGTTCTCGGGCTGCCGGGTGCTGCGCCGCAAGCGGCCCGACCGCGATCCGGCCCAGCGGGCGACGGCGCTGGACTGGACCGCCACCCTTGCCGTGGTCGCCATCGGCGCCTGGGTGCTGGCGCTTCTGCTGACCGGCGACAGCGACGCGCCGCGCGCGCCGGCCATAGCCCTGGTCTGGGGCGCCTTCCTGATCGGCGGCTGGGACCTGTGGCGTTTCGCACGCCCGGCCGACTGGCCGTTCTCGCCCGAGCTCTGGACCTACGAGCATCTTGTGAAGATGCTGGGTGCATACGGCGCGGTGCTCAGCGCCTTCTCGGGCAATTTCCTGACCTTCCTGCCCACGCCATGGAGCCAGCTCTGGCCGACCTTGCTGTTCCAACCGATGGCCGTGATCTGGATCGCGGTCCTGGCCGTCCGGCGCCGGCGCGCATGCTTGCTCGCCTGAGCGCCGCCCCGACCGCCGCCTGGGTCTGGGCCTTCACCGCCTACAGCTGGACGATCACCAGCGTCAGCGCCGCCTGGTTCGCCCGACGCCTGGCGACGGCGCGCGGCCAGACGCTGTCGGTGGCGGCCTCGCTGCTGTGGCAAGGCGGGATCTACGCCGCCTGGCTGCCGGCGGCGGGACTCGTCTGGCTGGTGCTGCGCCGCTTTGGGGCCGGGGCGCGGGGGATCGCCGCCTGCTTCGCCGCCGGCCTGGCCGTCGTTCCCCTGGAAGCCCTGGCGGCCGGCCTGATCGACCGCGCCTTCATCGGCGACGGCCAGGACCTCGCCGCGCGGATGCTGGACCGGACGCCGGTCTGCCTGCTGCTCTATTCGGCCATCGTCGCCGTCGGCCTGGCCGCCGCCCACCACCGCCGCGCCCGCGAGGCCCGCGCTCGCAACACCCTGCTGGAAGCCGCCCTGGCGCAAGCCCGCGCCGTCGCCGCCCCGCCCAGCGACGCCGAGCGGCTGATGGTGATGTCGGGCGCGCGGCGCATTCCGGTCGAGGTCGGCGCCGTCGAGTGGTTCGGCGCGGCCGACAACTACGTCGTCGTCCACTGGGCCGGCCGCGAGGGCCTGCTGCGCGCCACGCTGCAGAGCCTGGAGGCCCGCCTGGACCCCCGCCTCTTCGCCCGCGCCCATCGCTCGTCCCTGGTCAACCTGGCCCACGTGCGCGAGGCCCGGCCGCTGTCGGACGGCTCCTGGCGGCTGCTCATGGCCGGCGGCGACGAGGTGGTGACCAGCAGGACCTACCGCGATGCGCTGCTGGAGCGGTTGGGCGGGCGGGGCGGCTAGAGCGTCTTAGCCGCCCCCCTCTTTTCTTCCCGTCATTCCCGCCCTTGTGGCGAGAATCCCTCTCTCAGTTGCAAGGGAAGATGGAGCGACGCGCCAAGCCCATCGCTTGCACCTCACGTGCGGGCGGAACCAGGGTTTCCCGCCACGAGGGCGGGAATGACGGGCCTATTTGGGAGGCCCCTACTGTCCCGGACAGGCCACATGCGCCTCGGTCGGCTCCAGGCGGATCTCGCGGAAGGCCAGCTTGAAGCCGGCCTGCGCCGACAGCACCACCGGCGAGGAGATGCGGCCCATGTCCGCGCCCGCCGCCTTCAGGCACGACAGCTTGATCTGGGTCTTGCGCCATTCGCCCACGGGGGCCTCGGCGAAGATCTTCGTGACGTCCACGCCGCCGGCGCAGCCCTCGCCGCACGAGATCGAGAAGCCGACCGGGCCCGGCGCCCGTTCGTCGACGCGATAGGTCAGGGCGATCGACAGGTCGCCGGTGGTCTGGCGGGACAGATCGGCTGGCGGACCGTTGACCAGCAGCGCGCCGGGACCGGTCCAGGTCGCCAGGCGGGCGTCTTCCTGGGCGGCGGCGTCGATGGCCGTCAGCTTCACCCCGCCGGCGGTCGACAGCAGCCACGGCGCGGGCGTGCGGCCCGAGACGAAATACTTGTCGACATTGACGCTGGCGCCGGACACGCCCGACACCTCGCCCAACTTCGCCACCTTGCCGGGCTTGGCGTAGGACAGGCCATAGCCGTAGGCGAACTGCGGGTCATAACCCTTGTCGCCCTTGTTCAGCGGGCCCGGGTCTGCGGTCTTGGGCCAGCTGAACGACAGCTTGCCGGTGAAGTCGCGCCTGGACTTGCCGTCCTTGCCGGCCACCAGCACGTCAGCCACGCCGCCGCCTTCCGAGCCCGGCAGCCAAGCGGCGACGAAGGCGTCAGAGGCGTTGATCTCGGGGTTCACCCACAGCGGACGGCCCGACAGGAACACAGCCACCACCGGGACGCCGGCGGCCTTGAGCTTCTTCAGCAAGGCCAGATCGGTCTTGTCGCCGGGCTGGTATTCCAGATGCTGCAGGTCGCCCTGGAACTCGGCGTAGGGCGTCTCGCCGAACACCACCACGGCCACGTCCGGCTTGTCGGTGAAGGCGCCGTCCTTGGACAGGGTCGCCTTGCCGCCCGAGGCCTCGACCGCCTCCTTCAGGCCGCTCCAGATCGACTGGGCGCCGGGGAAGTCGGCGTTGGTGTTGCCCGTGCCCTGCCACGACAGGGTCCAGCCGCCGGCCGCCTTGCCGATGTCGTCGGCGTCGCCGGCCACCAGCACCTTCGCTCCTGATTTGATCGGCAGCACGCCGTCGTTCTTCAGCAGCACCAGCGACTTGGCCACCGCCTCGCGGGCCAGGGCGCGGTGATCCGGAGCGCCGACCCGCTCGTAGCGGCCCTGCACCGGCGGGGCGACGCGATCGAAGAGGCCCGACTTGATCTTCACCCGCAGGATCCGGCGCACGGCGTCGTCGAGGCGCGCCATGCCGATCTCGCCGCTCTCGACCTGCTTGAGGGTGTTGTCGAACAGCCCCTGCCAGCTGTCGGGGGCCATGTACATGTCGAGGCCCGCATTCAGCGCCTGCGGGCACGAGACGTTCGAGCAGCCGTCGACCTGGCCGTGGGCGTTCCAGTCGCCGACCACGAAGCCGGAAAAGCCCATGCGCTCCTTGAGCACGTCGGTCAGCAGGGTCTTGTTGCCGGTGTGCTTGACGCCGTTCCAGCTGGAGAACGAGGCCATCACCGTCAGGATGCCGGCCTCGATGCTGGGCGGATAGCCCTGGGCGTGCAGGCGCACGAGGTCGGCCTCCGACACCGGCGCGTCGCCCTGGTCCTTGCCATTCAGCGTGCCGCCGTCGGCCAGGAAGTGCTTGGCGCTGCCGGCGATGCGGCCGGCCTCCAGCGCCTTGCCGGGCGCCAGCTTGCCCTGCAGGCCCAGCGTCATGCGGCCGGCATAGCTTTTGACGATCTCCGGATCCTCGCCATAGCCCTCGTAGGCCCGGCCCCAGCGGTCGTCGCGCGGCACGGCCACCGTGGGCCCGAAGGTCCAGTCGCCGCCGGCCACGGCCACCTCTTCGGCCGTCGCCTTGCCGATGCGCTCGATCAGGTCGGGATCGCGGGTCGCGCCCAGGCCCACATTGTGCGGAAACAGCGTGGCGCCGACCACGTTGTTGTGGCCGTGCACGGCGTCGATGCCGAACATCAGCGGGATCGGCACGTGGCCGTCGCGGGTCTCCAGCGACACGGCGCGGAACAGGTCGACGAACTGCGCCCACTCTTTGGGACCGGCCTTGTCATTGCCGTTCGGGCCCGAGCTGCCGCCGGCCAGGATCGAGCCCAGCGGGTATTCGCGCAGCTGCTCGGGGCGGATCGAACCGATGTCGGCCTGGATCGTCTGGCCGACCTTTTCGCGCACCGACATCCTGGCCATCAGCGCGGTGATCCTGGCCTCGGTCGCCGCGTCGGTCAGGGCCGCGGGGCTCTTGACCACGGGCCAGGCCGCGACATTCGCCGCAGCCTTGCCGGCGGGGGTCAGCACCTCGGCGGCGGCGAGGCTGGTCAGGCTGGTGGCGGCCAGCAGGGCCAGGGCGGAAAGGCGGAACGGCGTCACGGGCGGCCTCGATCGAAAAAGGAGCGCGGCGGCCAAGGGGAAAGAGGCCGCCGCGCCCGAACACGCCACGGGAGCAGCGTAGGGTTTCGAGGCGGCGGCTGGCCGACGGCGCGCGGCGGCGCCCGGCCATGCGCACACGCATGGATCTGGCCTCCCGCTCGCGGGGTCGTCTGCTTGCGACCGCCTCACCGCTCAACGAGACAACGTTGTCTTACTTCGTGTCAACACGCTTATATTTGTCCACTTGAGGACAAATCGATCTCAAACCATTCCGACATAAGCGATTTCGCCGAAGCAGAGAGCACAGATAATTTTTGACAACGATGTCTTACTTGCGCTTCCAGGACGATTTACTGCGCTCCCATGACAGGAACCGGCTCGACTCGGTCGCCGCGGGCGCGCTATCGCTAACGCCGCGCCGAAAGCCGGCGGCGGGAGCCCGATGCGCAACGTCACCATCGTCCATGTCGCCGAAAAGGCCCGGGTCTCGGTCAAGACCGTCTCGCGCGTGGTCAACAACGAGCCGACCGTGACGCCGGAACTGCGCGAGCGCGTGCAGGCGGCCATCGACCAGCTGGGCTACGCCCCCAACATCGCCGCCCGCCGCCTTGGCGGGTCGCGCTCGTTCCTGATCGTCGCCTTCAACGACCGCAAGCTGACCCTGGAGAACTGGCGCAGCGACCGGGGCAACAACTGGATCGACCGCATGCAGTACGGGGCCATGCTCCGCTGCGACGTCCACGGCTATCACCTGCTGTGCGAACTGATCGACCTGGAGAGCGACCAGCTGGCCCGGCGGGTCGGCCACGCGCTCTCTTCGCTGCGCCCCGACGGGGTGATCCTGACGCCGCCCAACTGCGAGGACCCGACGGTGCTGGACGCGCTGAAGCGCGCCCAGGTTCCGTTCGTGCGCCTGGGCTCCGCGCAGGCCGGCCCCGGCGCACGGGTGCGGATGGACGACCAGGCCGCCGCCCGCCAGCTGACCGAGCACCTGGTCGAACTGGGGCATCGCCGCGTCGGCTTCGTCACCGGCAGCGCCCGCTTCCTGGCCAGCCGCGACCGCGAGGAGGGCTACCGGCGGGCGCTGGCCGCCGCCGGCCTGACGGTCGACGAAACCCTGCTCGTGCCCGGCGACTTCACCTTCGAGGGCGGCGTCGCGGCCGCCGAGGCCCTGCTGACGCGCCCCGACCGCCCCACCGCCATCCTGGCCGGCAACGACGAGACCGCCCTGGCGGTCATGCACGTAGCCCGCCGGCTGGGCGTGGCGATACCGGACCACCTGTCGCTGGCGACCTTCGACGACACCCCCAGCGTCAGGCTGTCCCTGCCGCCGCTGACCACGATCCGCCAGCCGGTGGCCGAGATGGCCGCCCAGGCCGTCGACCTGCTGGTCGCCGCCGCCGCCAAGGACGGCAAGCTGTCGCGCGCCGACCACCTGCTGCCGTTCGAACTGGCCCTGCGCGCCTCGACCGCGCCACCGCCTTAAAGAAGCCGCCTCCACCCGCGACGGGATGTCGCGGGGAGCTTGACCAGCCAGCCTGTGCGCCCTTTCCTCTTGCGACTTCGAATTTGGAGCCGGCAGCGCTTGGCCAGAGACATGACCCAGGTCGACGCCGCCTCAGCCGCCGCAGGACCGCCCACCGTCCGAAGGCGGCTGTTGATCATGGCGCTTTGCCTGGTCGCCCCGGCCATCGTCTTCATGGCCCTGCTGGCCCGCGCCGAGTACGGCCAGAGCCAGGGTCGCTACGAGCAGCAGCTGGTCGCCACCACGCGCGCCCTGGGCCTGGCCGTCGACCGCCAGCTGGCCCAAGGCCAGAGCACGCTGCAGGCCCTGTCGGTCTCGCCGGCCCTGGCGGCCGGCGACCTGGAGAGCTTCGAGCGCCAGGCCCGCGCCGCGGTGCGCGCCAAGGACGCCTGGATCGTGCTGATCTCGCCCCGCGGCCAGGTGGTCAACACCCGCCTGCCGCCCGGCCAGACCCCGCCGCGCAACACCGGCCTGCCGCCCGAACGCTGGGCCGCCGTCCGCTCTGGCCGCACCACCGTGTCCAACCTCACCTACGGCACGGTGGCCAAGCAGCCGATCGTGGCCATCGACATGCCGGTGATCGTCGATGGCCAGCTCTACGACCTGGCCTACATCCAGACCCCCGCCGCCTTCGCCCCACTGTTCGCCGCCCAGGGCGTGCCGCAGAGCTGGACGGCCAGCATCGTCGACCGCGACGCCCGCCTGGTGGCCCGCTCGCGCGACCAGGACAAGATGCTGGGCCGCTCGGCCAGCCGGCCGATGCTGGACGCCATGGCCAAGGACAACGACGGCGTTCTGGAGACCTACACCCTCGACGGCACCCCCACCCTGTCGGCCTTCAGCCGTTCGCC
The DNA here is from genome assembly GCF_056395525.1 of Caulobacter sp. 10L414. NCBI lineage: Bacteria > Pseudomonadati > Pseudomonadota > Alphaproteobacteria > Caulobacterales > Caulobacteraceae > Caulobacter > Caulobacter sp. 10L414. The sequence goes on along the minus strand of NZ_JBFTJR010000034.1, from coordinate 3,416 downwards.
GACCTATGGCTGGAGCTTCATCGTCGGCGTGCCGCGCACCGAACTCGAACGCGCCAACCTGTCGTCGCTGGCCCTGCTGGTTGTGGCGGGCCTGGCCCTGCTGGCCATCGGCGCCGGGGCGGCCCTGCTGTTCTCGCGCGGGATCTCCGGCGAAGTGCGGGCCCTGGTCGCCGACGCCCGGCTCATGGCCTCGGGCGGCGACATGCCGGCCCAGACCACCGGCGGCCTGCGCGAGATCGGCGAGGTGCGCGAGGCCCTGCACGCGGCCTCACGCCAGCTGCGCGCCCGTGAGGCCGAGGAAAAGCGCGCGCAAGGCCGCCAGCAGCTGATGATCAACGAACTGAACCACCGGGTGAAGAACACCCTGGCCACGGTCCAGTCGCTGGCCCTGCAGAGCCTGGGCAAGGGCGAGCCCGCGCCCGGCTTCGACGCCTTCAACGAGCGGCTCTACGCCCTGGCCCGCGCCCACGACCTTCTGACCCGCACGGTGTGGGAGAGCGCCGACCTGGCCGACCTGCTGCGCCAGACGCTGGAGCCCTACGGCGACCGCGCCCGCATGGAGGGCCCGTCCGCCGCCCTGCCGCCCAGCGCGGCCCTGGCCCTGTCGATGGTGTTCCACGAACTGGCCACCAACGCCTCCAAGTACGGCGGCCTGTCGACGCCCGCCGGCCGGGTCGAGGTCACCTGGCGGCGCGATCCGCTGGATCCGCATCGCCTGGCCCTGCGCTGGGTCGAGAGCGGCGGCCCCAAGCTGAAGGGACCGCCCAGCCGCAAGGGCTTCGGCTCGCGCCTGATCGCCGCCAGCCTGCGCAACGAACTGAAGGGCGAGGCCCAGTTCGACTATCTGGGCACCGGGCTCGTCTGCACGCTGACGGTCCGCACGGCCGGCGCCCAAGCTTTGGGCGAAGACGCCCCCGCCGCCGACGCCTGAACGAGCAGCCGCGCGCGCCCGCGCCGGACGCCGGCCGTGCGCTTGACCGATGTTCTCTCGCTCATCGTGATGGTCGATCCGCTCCGCACCCATCCTGGGGCGCCGTCGGATCGATCGTATTGCCTCGCCGCGTAGATTGATCTTCCATGACGCTCAGGATGCAGGCCGCAGAGCCGCACCTGAGGGAAGAGCGCGTTCATGATCGTAACCGACGACTCCGTCATGCTGCCGGCCCGGCCCGAGCCGATCCCGCTGGATCCGGCCCGCACGGCCGTCATCGTCATCGACATGCAGAACGCCTACGCCTCCAAGGGCGGCTATCTCGACCTGGCCGGCTTCGACATCGGCGGCGCGGCCGCCTGCATCCAGCAGATCAAGGGCGTGCTCGAAACCGCCCGCGAAGCCGGCGTGCAGGTGATCTATTTCCAGAACGGCTGGGACGACCAGTACGTTGAAGCCGGCGGCCCCGGCTCGCCCAACTGGTGGAAATCGAACGCGCTGAAGACCATGCGCGCCAAGCCCGAGCTGCAAGGCAGGCTCCTTGCCCGCGGCCAGTGGGATTACGAGCTGGTCGACGAACTGGCGCCGCAGCCGGGCGACATCTGCCTGCACAAGACCCGCTATTCCGGCTTCTTCAACAGCCAGCTCGACAGCGTGCTGCGCTCGCGCAACATCAAGAACCTGGTCTTCGTCGGCATCGCCACCAACGTCTGCGTGGAGTCGACCCTGCGCGACGGCTTCTTCCTCGAATATTTCGGCACGGTGCTGGAGGACGCCACCCACCAGGCCGGCCCCGACTTCGTCCAGAAGGCCGCCCTCTACAACATCGAGACCTTCTTCGGCTGGGTCTCGACCGTGGCCGACTTCAAGGGCGCGTTCGGGCAGCTGGCGCCGAAATGAACCGCCGTGCGTCCTTCGAGGCGCGCGGGGCGCGCACCTCAGGATGAGGGCGTCACTGCACCGAATTCCTCATCCTGAGGCGCCCGCGTAGCGGGCCTCGAAGGACGCACCACCGCCCCTTTCTCCGCCTTCGGACGGAATGAAGAACTTAATTACAGAAGGACAGAGGACGAGATGCCCAAGACCGTCATCACCCCGCCCGGCACGGGCACGCCGATCGCGCCGTTCTCGCCGGGCACGCTGGCCGACGGGATCGTCTACGTCTCGGGCACCCTGGCCTTCGACAAGGACAACAACGTCGCCCATGTCGGCGACGCCGAGGGCCAGACGCGGCAGGTGCTGGAGACCATCAAGTCGGTGATCGAAACCGCCGGCGGCACGATGGACGACGTGACCATGAACCACATCTTCCTCACCGACTGGGCCAACTACCAGACCATCAACAAGGTCTATGCCGAGTACTTTCCGGGCGACAAGCCGGCCCGCTACTGCATCCAGTGCGGCCTAGTGAAGCCCGACTTCCTGGTCGAGATCGCCACCGTCGCCCACATCGGCAAGCGCTGATCCGTATGGTTCTCGCTCCGTCCCTTTTGCTCCGAGCATCCCCGCGAAGGCGGGGATCCATGCCGAACCTGTGGATCGTGGCTCGGCCGCGCCAATCCTCGAGAGTCAGCTTGGATCCCCGCCTTCGCGGGGATGAGCGGGTTTGGGGGCGCGCATGACTTCGGGAACCGTCGACGGCCTGCACTACGAACTGCACGGCGGCCCCATCGCGGGCCGCGAGGTCGTGCTGATGTCGTCGGGCCTGGGCGGTTCCGGCAGTTTCTGGGGGCCGCAGATGGCGGCGCTGACCGAGCGCTGGCCGGTGGTGCTGTACGACCACCGCGGCACGGGCCGCAGCGTGCGCGAACTGCCGGCGGAGCGGCCCTACAGCGTCGCCGACATGGCCGAGGACATGGTCAGGGTCATGGACGCCCTGGGGATCGCCAAGGCCCACGTCGTGGGCCACGCGGCCGGCGGCAATGCGGGCCTGGCGCTCGCCCTCTCCCACCCCGACCGCCTGGGCAAGCTGGTGGTCGTCAACGGCTGGTCGCGGCCCGATCCGCACATCAGGCGCTGCTTCGACACCCGCCTGCATCTGCTCAACGACACCGGCACCGCCGCCTACGTCCACGCCCAGGCCCTGTTCCTCTATCCGGCGACCTGGATCTCGGAGAACAGCGACCGCCTGGCCGCCGAAGAGCCGCACCACGTGGCCGGCTTCCCGCCCAAGGCGGTGATGCTGGCTCGCATCGGCGCGCTGCTGGCCTTCGACATCGACGAGCACCTGCCGCGGATCACCCACCCGGTGCTGGTCAGCGCCACGGCCGACGACATGCTGGTGCCCGTCACCTGCGCCCATCGCCTGGCCCAGCGCCTGCCCGACGCCACGCTCGACATCCTGCCCTGGGGCGGCCACGCCTCGAGCGTGACCGACCCCGAGGGGTTCAACGCCTCGCTGGTGAAGTTCCTGGAGGGGGACGGATGAGCGAGAGGCAAAAAACAAATCCTCCCCCTCTGGGGGAGGTGGCCCAGAGGGCCGGAG
>NZ_JBFTJR010000033.1:0-56840 GCF_056395525.1 Caulobacter sp. 10L414 | reverse complement strand
CTCGAACGAGCCTTCGTCCAGCAAGAGATCGATCCGCTCGCGCGCCGTCAGCTTGCCCTTGGCATGCTGGCTCGCCACCCGCTTCTCGCCGCCCCCCGCTCGCGCCTGCTCGCGACGCCGCTCCAGCTCTTCCAGGATGTGTTGCAAGGCTTACTCCGACCGAGCTGTGAACGTCGCAAAGAAAGGATTTTGCGTGGCTTCGGGCGTCGCCCTCAAGGAAATTGAGGCTGTGGCGAGGGCTTGCGAACTTGCATCTTGTGAAATAGCAAAGTTGCGAAATGGGAGAGAAGCTGTTCATCGGGCCGCGCCTGCGGCTGTTGCGCCAGGCCAAGGGCTGGAAGCTGGAGGCCTGCGCCGCGCAGCTTGGGCTGTCGGCCAGCTACCTGTCGCAGATCGAGGCCAACCAGCGACCGGTCACCGCCCGGGTGCTGATCGACGTCATGCGGGTGTTCGAGGTGGACGCCGCCTCGCTGGACGCCGCCGACGACCAGCGGCTGATCGCCGACCTGCGCGAGGCCACGGCGGATGCTCCGGTGGGCGGCGAGGCGCCGGCCCTGTCGGAGATCAAGGCGGCGGTGGCCAACACGCCGAACCTCGCCAAGGCGTATCTCGACCTGCACCGCGCCTATCGCCGGCTGGACGAACGGCTGAAGGCGACCGAGGAGGCCGTGTCGCTGGACGAGCGCGGGGCGGCCAGCGCGCTGTTGCCCTATGAAGAGGTCCGCGACTTCTTCCACTACAAGAACAACTACATCCACAGCCTGGACGTCGCCGCCGAGGCCCTGGCGGTCGAGATCGGCGGGGGCGGCGAGCGGGCGCTGGAGGCGTATCTCGCCGACCGCCTAGGCGTGCGGGTGGTGCGCGGCGACGAGCCGGACCTGCTGCGTCACTGGGATGGCGCGTCGCGGACCGTGACCATTGGCGCGGCCCATCCCGAGGCGACCCGCAGCTTCCAGCTGGCCTACCAGATCGCCGCCCTGACCCTGCCCGACATCGTCGAGAGCGAGCTGGCCGCGGCGGGCTTTCGCAGCGACAGCGCCGCCAAGGTCTGTCGCACGGGCCTTCTGAACTACGCCGCCGGCGCGCTCGTCCTGCCCTACGAACGGTTCCGCGAGGCTGCGCGGGCGGCGCGGCACGACATCGAGCGTCTGGCCCTGACTTTCCAGACCAGCCTGGAGCAGGTGTTCCATCGCCTGTCGACGCTGCAGCGGCCGGGGGCGCGCGGCGTGCCGTTCTACTTCGTGCGGCTGGACCGGGCCGGCAACATCACCAAGCGCCACAGCGCCACGCGCCTGCAGTTCGCGCGTTTCGGCGGAGCCTGCCCGCTGTGGAACGTGCACGACGCCTTCGCCCGGCCGGACGCCTGGCTGGTGCAACTGGCGCAGATGCCCGACGCGGTGCGCTATATCTGCATCGCGCGCGGGGTGGTGAAGCCGTCGGGCGCCTATCGCCAGGCCGAGCGCCGCTATGCCCTGGGCCTGGGCTGCGAGGCCCGCTACGCCGACCAGCTTGTCTATGCGGATGGGCTGGACCTGGCCGGGCCGTCGGCGCCGATCGGCGTCAGCTGCCGGATCTGCGAGCGCGACGACTGCGCGCAGCGCGCCTTCCCGCCGGTGGACCGGGCCTTCGAGGTGTTCGAGGACGACCGCCGCTGGGTGCCGTTCTCGCTGCGAGGATAGGAAGCTTCAGTCGATATGGTTTAGCAGGGCCTGGCCCGCTTCCGTCCAGGCTCCGCCGCGCCCGGACGGTGCGACCAGGCCGTAGTCGACGAGGAGCCCGATAGCGCGTTCGCCGGCGGACATGCTGAGATGGTCGAGTTCGCCATCACGGTCTTCAAGATACTGGGCGCACATCCAAGCGAGGGCGGAGAGCAGGCGCTGTTCTTGGCTGGTCATCCCGAGAGGATGTCGCCGAGAGACAGCGCCCGCAAGGTTGTTACGCCTCGATGTCGACGTCCTTGGTTTCCTTCAGGAACAGCATGCCGATGATCGCGGTCACGGCCGCCACGACGATCGGATACCAGAGGCCGTAGTAGATGTTGCCGGTGGCCGCGACCATGGCGAAGGCCGTGGTCGGCAGGAAGCCGCCGAACCAGCCGTTGCCGATGTGGTAGGGCAGGCTCATCGAGGTATAGCGGATGTTGGTCGGGAACAGCTCGACCAGCATGGCCGCCACCGGGCCGTAGACCATGGTGACGTAGATCACCAGCAGGGTCAGGACGAAGATCACCAGCGGCTTGTTGATCTTGGCCGGGTCGGCCTTCTCGGGATAGCCGGCGGTCTTCAGGGCCTGCGCCAGCTTGGCTTCCCAGGCCTTCTTCTCGACGGCGAACTGCTCCTTCGACAGGGTCTCGCCGCGGAACGAGGGCAGGGTGGTCTCGCCGATGCGGACCTCGGCGATCTCGCCGGCGGCGACGGGCTGGTTCTCATAGCTGACGCCGGCCTTGGCCAGGTACGACTTGGCCAGGTCGCAGGAGGTGTTGAACACCGTCTTGCCGACGGGATCGAACTGGAACGAGCAGTCGGCCGGATCGGCGATCACCGTGACCGGCGCCGAGGCTGTGGCGGCGGCCAGCTGGGGGTTGGCGGCGCTGGTCAGGGTCTTGAACAGCGGGAAGTAGGTGAGGGCGGCGAGCGCGCAGCCCAGCATGATGATCGGCTTGCGGCCGATCTTGTCCGACAGCCAGCCGCAGACCACGAAGAACGGCGTGCCGATCAGCAGGGCGACGGCCACCAGGGTGTTGGCCACAGCGCCGTCGACCTTGAGCATCTTCTCCAGGAAGAACAACGCGTAGAACTGGCCGGTGTACCAGACCACGGCCTGGCCGGCGGTCAGGCCCACCAGGGCCAGGATCACGATCTTCAGGTTGCCCCAGCGGGCGAAGCTGTCCTTCAGCGGCTGCTTGGTGCCCTTGCCTTCGCTGACCATCTTCTGGAACGAGGGGCTTTCCGACAGCTGCAGGCGGATCCACAGCGACACGCCCAGGAGGGCGATCGAGATCAGGAACGGGATGCGCCAGCCGAAGGCCTGGAAGGCGTCTTCGCCGACGGTCGAGCGCGTGGCCAGGATCACCACCAGGCTCAGGAACAGGCCGAAGGTCGCGGTGATCTGGATGAAGCTGGTGTAGAAGCCGCGACGCCCGTGCGGGGCGTGCTCGGCGACGTAGGTGGCCGCGCCGCCGTACTCGCCGCCCAGCGCCAGGCCCTGCAGCAGGCGCATCAAGAMCAGCGCGATGGGGGCGGCGACGCCGATCTGCTCGTAGCTGGGCAGCAGGCCGACCACGAAGGTCGACAGGCCCATCAGCAGCATGGTGACGAGGAAGGTGTTCTTGCGGCCCCACAGGTCGCCCAGGCGTCCGAACACCAGCGCCCCGAACGGACGCACGGCGAACCCGGCGGCGAAGGCCAGAAGGGCGAAGATGTAGCCCGTGGTCTCGTTCACGCCCGAGAAGAAGTGGTGGGTGATGTAGGTGGCCAGCGAGCCGTACAGGTAGAAGTCGTACCACTCGAAGACCGTGCCCACCGACGCCGCGCCGATGACCAAGGCGTCCTTGCGCTGAACGGTCTCTCCGTTCTTTGCGCCTGACGTCGCTACGGCGTCCGCCATACTCGTATCCTCCTCAAAGCGTCGCCGCTTTGCGCGGCTGATCGTTGCGGGGGATGATGGCAGGCGCCTCGCGACTTACGTAAAGGGGAACTTTCGTGGAACGCAGGGTTGCGAACGACGATTTTCGGGGATTGAGCCGGTCGATGCTGCCACCGGTGGCATGACGAGCCCGCGCAGAGGTCAAGCCAGGACGTAGATCCAGGCTTCGACGGGACCGGCCTCGGTTTCGACCGTGACGCTTACCCTGCGGTAGCCGGCGCCCTCGAAGGCGTCGAGCCGGGACCAGTGCGCTTCCAGCGCCTCGCTCTCCAGCACCTGCACCGCGATCGCCTCGCCGCCTGGATCTTGAACGAGGCCGGGAAAGCCGATGGCCGCACCCCAGCCTTCGGCGACCAAGCGGCCGCGCACGACGCCGGTGGTCCAGCGCCCGCCGAGCGGCGCCAGGTGATGGTGGTTGGGGCGTCCGGGGGCGAGCGAGCCATAGACCGCCAGGCGTTGGGCGGGGCGGTCGGCGTAGCGGCTGATCTCGATCAGGTTCTTGTCGGGGTCGCGGAAATAGATCGAGGTCATGGGACCCAGCGCGCCGTTGCGGTCGACCGGGCCGAGTTCGACAGCGACGCCGCAGTCGGAAAGATGGGCGAGCGCTTCTTCGAGCGGCCGGCGCGTGATCAGGCAGAAGTCGCCTGCGCCGGTGATGGTTCGCGCCGCCTTGGGCGTGAAGGGCGCGTGGGCCGGGTGCAGGTTGATCTTCCAGCGGCCGAAGCGAACGGCCGTGGGCTTGCCGGGCGTCGTGACACGCTCGGCGCCCAGCACGCGCTCGTAGAAGGCCGCGCTGGCCTCGACGGAGGCGACGGTCAGCACGAAGTGGTCGAGGCGGTCGATCTGGATCACTCAGGCCTCCGTCAGCCAGGCACGGAGCAGCGCGGTCGTCTCGTCGGGGCGTTCCATGGCCGGCAGGTGGCCGCAGTCTTCGAAGACGTGCAGGCGCGAGCCGCGGATCGCCTCGTGGATCGCGCGGGACTCGGCGGGCGGGGTCAGCTGGTCGGAGTCGCCGACGGCCACCAGGGTCGGCATGGCGATCGACGGCAGCAGCGGGCAGGAGTCGGGCCGGCCGAGGATGGCGCGCTGCTGGCGCAGGAAGGCCGGGCCGCCGACGCGGGCGGCCATTTCCTTGACCTCGGCGCCCAGCGGCTCGTCCAGGCGCGAGGCGTGCAGCAGTTGCGGCAGCATGCGCTGGGTGACGCCCAGAAACCGGCCGACCTCCAGCGCGGCCATGGCGCGGCGGCGGTTCTCGGCGCGGGCGGGCGTGTCGGGCGCGGCGCTGGTGGCCAGCAGGGCAAGGCGCGCGACCCGTTCCGGCGCCTGGCGCAGGATCTCGAAGGCGACGTAGCCGCCCATGGAGAGGCCGGCCAGGGCGAAGCGCTCGGGGGCGGCGGCCAGCACGCGCCGGGCCATGGCCGCGACGCTGTCGTCCAGGGTCAGGTCGGTGATGATCGGGTCGGCGATATCCGAAAGGTCCGCCGCCTGGTCGCGCCACAGGCGGGCGTCGCACAGCAGGCCGGGCAGGAAGACGAGGGCTTGGCGGTCGGTCATGACGGGTCTTCCCGGGGAATGCGCAGGGCCAGGGCGACGCCGGCCAGGACGAGAGCGGCGGTGAAGCCGGCGACGGCGGGCCAGGCGCCGTGTCGCCAGAACCAGCCGCCGACGGCGCCGGCCAGGCTCGAGCCGGCATAATAGAACAGCAGGTACAGCGCCGCCGACTGGCTCTTGGCCGGTCCGGCCAGCCGCCCGACCCAGCCGCTGGCCACCGCGTGGGCGATGAAGAAGCCGGTGGTGACCAGCGCGATCCCGGCGATGACGGAAACCAGGCTGGCCGGCAGGGTCAGGACGATCCCGGCCAGGATGACGGCGAGGCCGACCAGCAGCAGGCGGCGACGGCCGTGGCGCTCGGCCAGCCGCCCCGCGGTCGACGAGGACCACACGCCGAAGGCGTAGACCAGGAAGATCAGGCCGACCTGCGTCTGGCTGAGGTGGTAGGGCGCGCCTTCCAGGCGGAACTCGACATAGTTGAACAGGGCCACGAACACGCCGGTCAGGCAGAAGCCCAGGCCGAACAGGGCCGGCAGGCCGGGGCGTCGCCAGGCCTGGCCCCATGTCCTGAGCCGGTCGGACAGGTGTTCGGGCGCGGGGGCGCGTACGTGGCGGGGCTTGGGCAGCAGCGCGAAGAAGGCGAGGGCGGCGACAAGGTCGATGGCGCCGATGGCCGCCATGGCCATGCGCCAGTCGAAGGTCGCCAGCAGCAGGCCCATGCCGACGCGGCCGGCCATGCCGCCGAACGCCGTGCCGGCGACGTAGAGGCCCATGGCGGCGGCCAGGTCGGAGGCTTCGGTTTCCTCGGCAAGATAGGTCATGGCCACGGCCGGCACGCCGCCGAGCAGCAGGCCCTCGGCGGCGCGGGCGACCAGCAGCAGCGGCCAGCTCGGCGCCAGGGCGGCGGCGAGGTTGCAGGCGGCGGCCAGCACCATCGAGCCGAACATCAGCGTCTTGAGGTTCAGCCGCTGGGCCGCGCCGCCGGCCATCAGGATGGCGATCGCCAGGGTGGCGGTGCTCAGCGACAGGGCCATGGCGCTCTGGGCGGGCGACAGGCCGAAGGAGCGGGCGAAGGTCGGCAGCAGGGGCTGCACGCAATAGAGCAGGCTGAAGGTCGAGAAGCCGCCGAGGAACAGTGCCAGCGACATCCGGCGCAGGCGGCCCGCATCCCTGGCGGGCGAGGCGGCGATGGTGGCGCAGGCGGTCATGACGGTGATCTAGAACTGCGCCTTTTGACAGTCCAATATATGGCGATCGGATTTTCGATAGCTTTTGGAGATGATGTGGAGCTGCGTCACATCCGCTACTTCCTGGCCGTCGCCGAGGAAGGGCACTTCACGCGGGCGGCGGCCAGGATCGGCATCGGCCAGCCGCCGCTGAGCCAGCAGATCAAGGACCTGGAGGCCGAACTGGGCGTGACCCTGTTCAAGCGCCTGCCGACCGGGGCCGAGTTGACCGAGGCGGGAAGGGCGTTTCACGCCGCCGTATGCAACATGCCCGATCAGGCCAGGTCCGCGGCTCTCCTGGCGAGGAAGGCGGCGCGGGGCGAGAGCGGCTCGCTGCGCCTGGGCTTTACCGGCTCGGCGGTGCTCAATCGCGCGGTGCAGGCCTCGGTGCGCGCCTATCGCCGGCGCTATCCGGACGTGGAGCTGTCGCTGGCCGAGACCAACAGCACCCATCTGGCGGCAGAGGTCACGCAGGGCGCATTGGACGCGGCCTTCCTGCGACCCGGGGCCGTTGATCTTGCGGGCCTGCGGGTGCACGACCTGGACGGCGAGGAGATGGTGGCCGTGCTGCCCGCCTCGCATCCGGCGGCTTCGGGCGAGAAGGTCGACTTGCACGACCTGCGGGCCGAGGCCTTCATCCTGACGCCGCGCGGCCTGGGGCCCACGGTCTTCGACGCCGCGGTCGAGGCCTGCCGGCGGGCCGGCTTCGAGCCGGTCCTGGGCCAGCCGGCGCCGCAGATGCTGTCTCTGGTGGCTCTGGTCGCGGCAGAGCTGGGCGTGTCGATAGTGCCGGTCTCGATGGCCCGCCTGGCGCTCGACGGCGTGGTCTTCCGGCCCATCGCCGGCGGAACGCCGATCGCGCAACTCAGCCTGGTTACTGGGAAAACACCGTCACCCGCCCTGCAAAACTTTGTCAGGATCGCGCTCGGCTCGAGGGTTGATTTGTAATATCAATACGAAGATATTCCGCCCCGAAAACCCCGGCCGGGCCTTCATCGCAGCCGGGAAGACAGAACGGGAGCATTCGCCATGTCGGGACAACTTCGGAAGCTGGGCCTGGGGCTTATCGCCGGCCTGATGGCCTCCACCGCCGCCGTCGCGGCCGAACCCGCCAAAGGACCGAAGACCTATCTGGGCGTCGACATCTCGTACGCCAACGAGATGGACGACTGCGGGGCCGTCTACCGTTCCGGCGGCAAGACCGTCGAGCAGTACCAGTTCTTCAAGGACGCCGGCTCGAACATCGCCCRCATCCGCCTGTGGAACGACCCGCAGTGGACGAACTATTCCAACATCGCCGACGTCACCAAGAGCATCAAGCGCGCCAAGGCCGCCGGCCTGCAGGTGCTGCTCGACTTCCACTATTCGGACGACTGGGCCGACGGTGAGAAGCAACTGGCCCCCAAGGCCTGGGAGAAGCTGTCGACGCCCGACCAAGCCAAGGCCCTCTACGCCTTCACCTACGACACCCTGACCAAGCTCGACGCCCAGGGCCTGATGCCCGACCTGGTGCAGGTGGGCAACGAGACCAACGGCGAGATCGTCTCGACGCTGGAAAAGGCCAAGGACCCGATCAACTGGGAGCGCAACGCGCTGCTGTTCAACGCCGGCATCAAGGCCGTGCGCGACGCCGGCGCCAAGGGCTCGAAGAACCCGCGGGTGATGCTGCACATCGCCCAGCCCGACACCGTCGAGGACTGGTTCGCGGCCGCGGCCAAGGCCGGCGTCACCGACTACGACATGATCGGCATCAGCTACTACAGCAAGTGGTCCAAGCGCTCGATGGCGCAGCTGGGCGAGTCCATCAACCGCCTGCGCCACACCTATGCGGCCGACGTGGTGGTGGTCGAGACGTCCTATCCCTTCACCACCGAAGGCGCCGACAGCTCGCCCAACCTGTTGGGCGAAGACTCTCTGATCCCGGGCTATCCCGCCACTCAGGAAGGCCAGAAGAAGTACCTGATCGACCTGACCCAGCTGGTGTTCGCCAACGGCGGCACGGGCGTCTTCTACTGGGAGCCGGCCTGGGTCTCGACCAAGTGCAAGACCCGCTGGGGCACCGGCTCGAACTGGGAGAACTCGACCCTGTTCGACTTCAAGGGCCAGCCGGTCCAGGGGATCAAGTGGCTGTCGACCACCTACGTCATGCCGGTCGAGACGACCTTCAAGGTGGCGGCCGGCGACAAGCCCGCGGGGTTCATCGACGGCGACTTCCTGGGTGGGGCCGGGCCGCGCCCGATGGTTCGCGAAGGCGCCGACTTCGTCTACCGCACGCGCCTGATGCCGGGCGCCGCGGTGACCGTCGCGACCGCCCCGACGGCGGAAGCGGTGGGCGAGGCTTCGGCCGTCAGCGCGACCATCTCGGCCAAGCCCAGCGCCGTGCGGTTGCCCGCCCAGCCCTGACGACTTGTCAGATGTGATTGATATGATAAATAGCACTGGCGTGCCGGTCCGCAGAGCCGGCGCGCCAGCGCCCGTCAGAGGCGCGGCTCTCCTTTCGGCGCGGACCGTCGCGCCTCACTGATCCGGCCGTTTGACGCCGGTCCTCTCCACAAAACCAGAAGACAGCCACGCCCGCAGAAGGCGTCGCGTCCTAATTGGGGGAACTAGATGACCCGACAATCCATGCTGCTCGCCGCCGCCAGCGGTCTGAGCCTGCTCGCCGTTTCGTCCGCCGCCTGGGCGCAGGACGCCGCTCCCGCTGCCGACACCCAGGTCGAAGAAGTCGTCGTCACCGGCGTGCGCAAGAGCCTGCGCGACGCCCTGGGCGTGAAGCAAGGTTCCGACAAGGTGGTCGAGGCGATCTCGGCCAAGGACATCGGCCAGCTGCCCGACGTGACGATCGCCGAGTCGATCGCCCGCCTGCCCGGCGTGAACGCCACGCGCGACCGCGGCAACGACAGCCAGGCGGTGGTCCGCGGCCTCGGCGCCCGCCTCGTGCTGGGCACCATCAACAACCGTGAAGTCGCCTCGTCCGAGCCCGACCGCAACGTCCGCTGGGAAGTCTATCCCTCGGAAGTCGTCCAGGGCGTACAGGTCTACAAGTCGCAGTCGGCCGACCTGATCGCCGGCGGCGTCGCGGCCACCATCAACATCCAGACGATCGACCCGCTGGACTACCGCGGTCCGTCGGTCGTGCTGCGCGCCGGCCCAGTCTATTATGACGGCGGCAAGGACATCCCGGACTACGGCCAGACCGGCTACCGCGCCAGCGGCTCGTTCGTGCACAAGTTCAACGACGACCTGGCCATGGTGCTGGGCCTGACCTCGCAGAAGCAGAAGAACGGCTACGTGTCGTTCCAAGGCTGGGGCTGGAACGACTCCAACATCCGCACCCCCGTCGGCGCCAGCGACTTCAGCGGCGACCTGAACGGCGACGGCAAGACCGACGCCACCCCGTGGGGCCTGCAGCTGGAAGTCAAGAAGCTCGAGCAGAAGCGTGACGGCGTCTCGACCGGCCTGCAGTGGAAGCCGACCGACAACTTCGAACTGAAGTTCGACGCCCTCTACTCGAACATCAAGATCCGCGAAGACCAGGACCAGGCCGTCTACGCCCGCAACCGCGGCAACTGGGACAACGGCAACTGGGGCGACTACAACGGCGCCGGCGCGTCCTACGTGCTGGAAAACAACACCGTCGTCGCCGCGACCCTGCCGTACGGCTCGATCACCTCGATCCTGGCTCGCTACACCGAAGACAAGACCCTGTTCGCCACCGGCCTGAACGGCAAGTGGAACAAGGACCTGTGGACCATCGCCGGCGACATCTCGTACTCGAAGGCCGAGCGCGAGAACAACTGGCGCGCCGTCCGCATGGACAGCTGGCCCTCGTCGCTGAGCTACGACGTCCGCGCCGGCGCCAAGCCGTTCGTGACCGCCTCGCAGGATCCGATCTCGCTGGCCCAGACGGTGCAGAGCGGCTCGGCCGGCAACAACGGCGGCCAGAACGACGGGCTGGAGCAGCTGAACGACGAACTCGTCGCCGGCGCCCTGGACTTCACCCGCGACCTGAGCGGCACGTTCAAGAGCCTGCAGTTCGGCTTCCGCGTTTCGGACCGCACCAAGGACCACAGCCAGGGCCAGTGGTTCGTCTGCGCCAACCCGGGCAACCTGAGCAACATCTACGACGCCAGCCTGCAGGACGAGTGGGGCAACTGCCTGCAGTCGACCACCGTGCCGGCCAACCTGCTCAGCTCGTACAACATCGGCGGCTTCAACGTTCCGGGGATCATCACCGGCGACCTGGACGCCGTGGCCCGCGCGATTTACGGCGACAACGCGTTCAACTACGCCAACGCCCGCGACAACCTGGCCCAGCGCTGGAAGGTCAACGAGAAGGTCGGCGAGGCCTACGCCAAGCTGAACTTCGCCGCCGACAGCTTCGCCGGCTCGTGGCTGACGGGTAACGTCGGCGTGCGCGTGGTCACCACCAAGACCAGCAGCGACGGCTATCGCCAGAACGCCGGCGCCAACACCTTCTCGGCCGTGACGGTCGACAACGACTACACCGACGTCCTGCCCTCGGCGAACGCCAAGTTCGACTTCGGCGATGGCAAGGTCGTGCGCGTGGGCCTGGCCCAGGTCGTGGCCCGTCCGCCGCTGGACGAACTGCGCGCCAGCAAGACCCTCAGCACCTGGGCGCCGTACACCGGCTCGGGCGGCAACCCGAACCTGAAGCCGTTCAAGGCCGTCCAGTTCGACCTGTCGGGCGAGTGGTACTTCCGTCCGGAAGCCCTGGTGGCCCTGGCCTACTACTACAAGGACGTCGACACCTACATCGGCTGGACCCAGACGCCCGAGACCTACAATGGCACCACCTACGCCGTGGCCACGCCGGTCAACGGCGGCGGCGGCTACATCCAGGGCGTCGAGGCGACCTTCCAGACGCCGTTCTTCTTCCTGCCGTCGGGCTTCGACAAGTTCGGGATCTATTCGAACTACGCCTTCGTCGACTCCGACCTGAACGAGATGACGCCGTCGACCAAGCCGCTGTCGCTGACGGGCCTGGCCAAGCACACCGCGACGGTCGACCTGTGGTACTCCAACGGTCCGATCGAAGCGCGCCTGGGCTACAAGTACCACAGCCCGATGACCGTGATTTACGGCTGGAACGGCTCGGAACTGCAGACCTTGGGCACTGAAAAGACCCTGGACTTCAGCACCTCGTACCAGATCAACGACATGGTCGGCGTGCGCTTCCAGGCCAACAACCTGACCAACCGCGCCATGCGCACCTACCGCGACGGCGACGAGAACCGCCTGGGCCGCTACGACATCTATGGTCGTCGCTTCCTGATGGACGTCACGGTGAAGTTCTAAATCCGTCTATCCTCCCCCTCGCTTCGGCGAGGGGGTCTATTCCTAGGACGTCACTCCTCCCCGACGATCCTTTGCTGGGGGAGGAAACCTCGCCGGTTTCCTCCCCTTTCTTTTGCTTACGAGAGGTCCCCGATGGTCGAGTTCAGCCGCCGGCAAGCCCTGGCCGCCACCGCAGGCGTCGCCGCCTTCGCCGCCGCGTCTTCCGCCCGCGCCGCAAAGCCCGCCGCAGCTCCCGCCAGGAAGGCCGCGCCCGTCGTCGTCGACCTGGGCCCGCGCGAGCGCACCAGCCTGGACTTCGACTGGAAGTTCCACCTGGGCCACGCCCAGGACCCTGCCCGTGATTTCGGCTACGGCGCCAATCAGCGCACCTACGCCAAGGCCGGCGCCGACGCGCCCAACTGGTGGGTGGCCGCCGCCGCCCAGAAGACCTTCGACGACAGCGCCTGGACGCCGGTGACCGTGCCGCACGACTGGGCCGTCACCCTGCCGTTCGAAAACAATCCCGACTACAAGCCCAGCGGCAAGCCCGACGACGAGGACCTGCGCGCCGCCCACGGCTACAAGGCCATCGGCCGCGAGTTCCCGCAGAACAGCATCGGCTGGTACCGCAAGACCTTCGCCCTCCCGGCCGTCGAGCCGGGCACGCGCCTGTCGATCGAGTTCGACGGCGTGATGCGCGACGCCGTGGTGATGGTGAACGGCTACGTCCTCGAGCACGAGGAAAGCGGCTACGCCAGCTTCCGCGTCGACATCACCGACATCGCCAATGTCGGCGGCGACAACCTGATCACCGTGCGCGTCGACGCCAGCCTGGGCGAAGGCTGGTTCTACGAGGGCGCGGGCATCTATCGTCACGTCTGGCTGGTCAAGACCGCGCCGGTGCACGTGCCCCAGTGGGGCGTGTTCGTGAAGTCCAAGGTCGACGGCACGCTGGAGATCGAGACGGATCTGGCCAACGAGGGCGACGAGGCCGTCGCGTTCGAGCTGGTCCACACCGTGCTCGACGGCGCGGGCAAGCCGGCCCTGGCCGTCGCCCCGGCGGCCGGCCGCCTGCCGGGCTGGCAGCGCCAGTCGCTGTCGCAGACCGTGACCCTGGCCAATCCGGTGCTGTGGTCGCTGGAGAACCCGCACCTCTACACCCTGGTCACCGAGGTGAAGGTCGGCGGCGCGGTGGTCGACCGCTACGCCACGCCGTTCGGCGTGCGCTCGGTGCGCTTCGACCCCAAGGAAGGCCTGTTCCTCAACGACAAGCACGTCAAGCTGCAGGGGACCTGCAACCACCAGGACCACGCCGGCGTCGGCGCGGGCATCCCCGACACCCTGCAGGTCTGGCGGATCGAGCAGCTGCAGTCGATGGGCTGCAACGCCTATCGCGCCTCGCACAACCCGGCCACGCCCGAGCTGATGGACGCCTGCGACCGCCTGGGCATGCTGTTCATCGCCGAGACGCGCCGGATGTCCAGCGACCCGACCTCGCTGGACGAGATGGAGCGGCTGATCCGCCGCGACCGCAACCACCCTTGCATCATCCTGTGGTCGATCGGCAACGAAGAGCCGCAGCAGGGCACGGCGCGCGGCCGCAAGGTGGCCAAGACCATGAAGCGCCTGGTCAATCGCCTGGACCCGACCCGCGGCGTCACCGCGGCCATGGACTCAGGCTTTGGCGACGGCATCACCGCCGAGCTCGACGTCATCGGCTTCAACTACCGCCACGAGAAGATGGACGACTTCCACGCCCGCTTCCCGAACCTGCCGATCATCGGCAGCGAGAGCGGCAGCACGGTCACCACGCGCGGCGAGTACCTGCGCAGCGACGCCAAGAGCTACGTCCCGGCCTACGACACCGACCACCCCTGGTGGGCGACCACGGCCGAGAAGTGGTGGAGCCACGCGGCAGACCGTCCGTGGATGGCCGGCGGCTTCATCTGGACCGGCTTCGACTATCGCGGCGAGCCGACCCCCTTCAACCGCTGGCCCAGCATCAGCTCGCACTTCGGCGCGCTCGACACCTGCGGCTTCCCGAAGGACAACTACTATTACTACCGCGCCTGGTGGCGGAAGGAGCCGCTGCTGCACCTGTTCCCGCACTGGAACTGGGAAGGCCAGGAAGGAAAGCCGGTCGCCGTCTGGGTTCACAGCAACTGCGACAAGGTCGAGCTCTTCTTGAACGGCAAGAGCCAGGGCGTGCGCGAGGTGAAGGCCAACCACCACGTCGAATGGTCGGTGCCTTACGCGCCGGGCGTGATCGAGGCCCACGGCTACAAGGACGGCAAGGTGATCCTGCGTCAGCGCCGCGAGACCGCCGGTCCCGCCGCCGCCGTGCGCCTGACGACCGACCGTTCGGCCCTGGCGGCCGACGGCCAGGACGTCGGCATCCTCAAGGTCGAGGTGGTCGACGCCAAGGGCCGCGTCGTGCCCAAGGCCGAGGACCTGGTCACCTTCGCGGTGACCGGCCCGGGCGAGGTGATCGGGGTCGGCAACGGCAACCCGACCAGCCACGAGAGCGATGTCGCAAGCTCGCGGAAGGTCTTCAACGGCCTGGCCCAGGCCATCGTCCGCACCAAGCGCGGCCAGGCCGGCGAAGTGCGCGTCCTGGCCTCGGCGCACGGCCTGAAGCCGGCGTCGCTGGCGCTGAAGGCGGGGTAGGCTTCCATCTCCATTGTCATCCCGGCCGTAGCGAAGCGGAGCGCCGGGATCTCCCACGGGGGCCATATCCTGAAACGTGGGAGATCCCGGCTCTACGGCGCCTTGCGCCTTCGGCCGGGATGACAAGGGGAGGGGCGGGATCTGATCTCCCGCGCAAGATCCTTCCAAGAGGACCGGAATTAGGGGTGGACGCTGGCCGCGAGCGCGGCAGTATCCACCCCTTCTTTCGAAAGCTTCGCCAGGATCGTCCATGCGCCGCCCCACCAAACTGCTGCTCGTTTCGCTGCTGGCCCTGGCGGCGGCGAGCCCGATGGCCGGCGTCGCCGCCGTTCGCGAGGCGCCCCAGGCCCTGTTCACCGGCCGCGACCTGTTCGGCCTGGAAGTCGCCTCCGATCCGCAGATCCGACCCGACGGCGACCTGATCGCCTATGTCCGGGCGTCCAACGACATCATGGTCGACCGCGCCGTGCGTTCGATCTGGCTGGTCGATACGAAGACCGGGGCCCAGACGCCGCTGGTGGCGGGGCAGGGCTCGGCCATGTCACCGCGCTGGTCGCCGGACGGCCAGCGTCTGGCCTATGTGCTGGTGACGCCCGACGCGGGCGCGCA
The DNA here is from genome assembly GCF_056395525.1 of Caulobacter sp. 10L414. NCBI lineage: Bacteria > Pseudomonadati > Pseudomonadota > Alphaproteobacteria > Caulobacterales > Caulobacteraceae > Caulobacter > Caulobacter sp. 10L414. The sequence goes on along the minus strand of NZ_JBFTJR010000033.1, from coordinate 41,844 downwards.
GCTCTATGTGCAGTGGGTCGCCACCGGCCGCACCGCGCGCCTGGCCACGCTGGTCGAGGCCCCCAGCGACCTGACCTGGTCGCCCGACGGCAAGACCATCGCCTTCACGATGCTGACCGCCGACGACGGCGCCAAGCTGGGCTCGGCCCCCGAGGGCAAGCCCGAGAACGCCAAGTGGGCGCCGCCGCTGACCGTCGAGACCCGCGTCACCTTCCGTGGCGACGGCGAGGGCACGCTGAAGGCCGGCTTCTCCAAGATCTATACGATCTCGTCCGAAGGCGGCGCGCCGCGCCAGCTGACCTTCGGCAAGTTCGACGACCGGGGTCCGCTGTCCTTCACCAAGGACGGCCGCTACCTGCTGTTCTCGGCCAACCGCGCCGAGGGCTGGGAGCGCAATCCGGCCGAGGCCGAGATCTGGCGCCTGACCTTGGCCGACGGCGCGCTGAAGGCCTTGACCACGCGCGTCGGTCCCGACGCCAACCCGGTGGTGTCGCCCGACGGCCGTCAGGTGGCCTATGTCGGCTATGACGACGCCCGCCGTCGGGGCTACGAGAACACCCGCCTCTACGTGATGGACATCGACGGCGGAAACAGCAGGGTGCTGACCGGCGACCTTGATCGCTCGATCGACAACCCGGTCTGGTCGGCCGACGGCCGCGGCCTCTACGTTTCCTACGACGAGAACGGCTCGGTCCGCGTCGCCCGCGCAGACCTGTCGGGCAAGGTGGAAACGGTGGTGACGGGCCTGACCGGCGCCGGCCTTGACCGTCCCTACAGCGGCGGCGCGTTCAGCGTGGCGCGCGACGGCGCGGTGGCCTTCACCCAGGGCTCGACCAGCCGTCCCTCCGACATCGCCATCGCCAGGAAGGGCGGCGAGGCCAGGCGCCTGACCGCCCTGAACGCCGACCTCCTGGGCGCCAAGACCCTGGGCAAGGTCGAGGCCCTGCCGGTGAAGTCGTCCTTCGACGGCAAGGACATCGGCGCCTGGATCGTCACTCCGCCCAACTTCGATCCCGCCAAGAAGTACCCGCTGATCCTCGAGATCCACGGCGGGCCGTTCTCGGCCTATGGCCCCAGCTTCTCGACCGACAACCAGCTCTATGCGGCGGCCGGCTACGTGGTGGTCTACGCCAACCCGCGCGGCTCGACGTCGTACGGCGAGGCCTTCGCCAACGAGATCGACCGCAACTATCCCAGCCACGACTACGACGACCTGATGAGCGCGGTGGACGCGGCCATCGCCAAGGGCTTCGTCGACACCGACCGGCTCTATGTGACCGGCGGTTCGGGCGGCGGCGCCCTGACGGCCTGGATCGTCGGCAAGACCAACCGCTTCGCCGCGGCCGCCACCCAGAAGCCGGTGATCAACTGGTCCAGCCAGGTGCTGACCACCGACGCCTACAGCTTCATGGCCTCGTACTGGTTCGGCAAGATGCCGTGGGAGGATCCGCAAGGCTATTGGGCGCGCTCGCCGCTGTCGCTGGTGGGCAACGTCAAGACGCCGACCCTGGTCGTGGTCGGCGACCAGGACCTGCGCACGCCGGTGGCCGAGTCCGAACAGTACTACCAGGCCCTGCAGCTGCGCGGCGTGCCGACGGCGCTGGTCAAGGTGCCCGGCGCCAGCCACGGCGGCCTGGCCGTCCGCCCCTCGCAGTCGGCCGCCAAGGCCTCGGCGATCCTGGCCTGGTTCGAGAAGTTCCAGTCGCCGCCGAAGTGACGAAAAACCCCCTCCGGCCCTTCGGACCACCTCCCCCAAAGGGGGAGGATCTTAAGCGCCACGATGCTCCCCCTCTGGGGGAGCTGTCGCGGAGCGACTGAGGGGGATCGCCCAAAGAAAAAGCGGCGGGGCCTTTCGACCCCGCCGCCTGATCTCGTCCTGGACCCGAAGGCTTAGAACTTGGCCTTGATCGCCACGTAGAAGCGGCGGCCGAGCACGTCGTAGGTCGACGGGTCGGTGTTGGCCTGCACGTACGAGGTGAAGTACGGCGGCTGCTTGTCGGTCAGGTTCGTGACGCCGCCGCGGATCGCGTAGGTGTCGTTGATCTGCCAGCTGCCGTTCAGGTCGAGGTAGTCGACGGCGTCGATCTTCTCCGAAGCGTCGGCGGCGTCGACCATATCGCCGATGTGGCGCCAGCGCACGCCCAGGTCCACCGGACCCAGCACCCAGCTGGCCGAGGCCGCGAACTTCCACTCGGGGTGGGAGACGGCGACCGAGCTGATCGAGGTGTTGCCGATCGTGCCCTTCAGCTCCTGGAAGGCTTCGCCCGCCAGGCTCTGGACCTTGAAGCTGTCGAGGTAGTTGCCCACCACGTTGAACTTCAGCGAACCGTACTTGTCGTCGAGGCCGACCGCGCCCAGGCCGAAGGCCCAGTCCGCCTGGAAGTCGACGCCCGTGGTCTTGTAGCGGGCCAGGTTCAGGTTGGTCAGGGTGAGGGTGTCGATCTCGCCCGTCGAGCTGTTGCGCGAGAACAGGCTGCAGTAGTAGGCGCTATTGGCGTCGCCGTTGTAGCACTTGTCCAGCACGGTGGCCGCGTCGATGGTGCCGATCGCGTCCTTGATGTCGATCGAGTAGTAGTCGACCGACAGCGACAGGCGCTCGAACAGCGGGTTCTCGAAGCGCGGGCTCCAGACGAAGCCGACGTTGTAGGTGTCGGCGGTCTCTTCCTTCAGGTCCGGGTTGCCGCCGGTCAGGGCGTTCACTTGGCTGTTGGGGTAGGTGTAGCTGTCGATGATCGCCGACGGCACGCCTTGCGACAGGCAGAGCGTGCGGACGGCGGCGGCGTTGGAGCCGGTCCGGTAGCTGCTGTCATAGGCGCAGGGGTCTTCGCTGATCGACGGATAGCCCTGGTTCTGCGGCGAGTAGAGCTCGCCGATCGACGGCGCGCGCACGGCGCGCTGGTAGCCGCCGCGGATGCGGAAGCCGTCGACGACCTCCCAGTCGCCGTCGACCTTGTAGGCGCCGACGGTGCCGATGGTCTCGTAGTCCGACATGCGGTAGCCGGCGTCGAGGTTCAGCGACTTGATGAACGGCAGGTCCTTCAGGACCGGCACCAGGATTTCGCCGTACAGTTCGTAGACGTCGCTCGAAGCGTTGATCGCGTCGGCGGCGTTGAAGCCGACGACGTCGCCGGTCGAGAGCAGGCTGTCGGGCACGTACTGGAAGCTGTCGAACTTGTAGTCCGCGCCCCAGGCGCCGCGCACTTCACCGGCCGGCAGGTTGAACAGGCCGCCCTGGAAGTTCAGCTCGACCATGCGCTGTTCGGCGGCGGTCCAGTTCTTGGTCGTGCGCGAGATGTACGAACGGCACGAGTCCGACAGGGCGTTGTTGCCGAAGGGGTCGTAGCCGCCGGTGCAGATGCTGGCGCCGCCGTCGGCCGCGTCCAGCAGGGTCTGGACCGCCGAGTGGCTGACGTTGCCCGACTGGGTCTCGTTCTGCTCCGAACGCCCGAACGAGGCGTAGAGGTCGTAGGTCCAGTCCTTGAAGCCGGTCGTGCCGCGCACGCCGCCCGCCAGCTGGAAGACGTTGAAGGTGGTTTCCGAGATCCGGGCGCCGACGTCGGTGAAACGCTTGCGCAGCAGGAAGTCGGCCGTCGGGTCGGCGCGGCTGGCCAGGATGGTCGACAGGTCGTCGGGGATGAACGGGTTGGTCACCGGCACGGTGAAGCCCGTCGTGGTGGCGGCCGGCGACGGCGCCAGGATGGTGCGCGAGTCGTAGTGGGTGAAGTTGAACGAGCCGTAGACCTCGGCGTGCTCGTTGACCTCGTACTCGGTGGCCGCATAGGCCGAGTAGCGGGTCAGCGGCAGTTGCAGCAGGTTCAGGGCGCCGGTGTTGTAGGTGCCGTTGACCGGGATCGTCGAGTAGTCGATCGCGTCCGAGCCGGTGTAGTTGACGCCGTTGTAGAACAGCGTGCCGTCGTTGTTGAAGCCCAGGTTCGACGAGGCCTTCACGGTGCCGGCGGCGTAGCCGTACTTGGCGAACACGGCGTCGATGGCGGCCTGGGTCGGCAGGTTGGTGCCGGTGGCGTCATAGCGGCCGTACGGCGTGGTCGACGACGCGCCGGAGATCTTCGCGAAGTCGCGGGCGGCGTTGTAGACCTCGCCGCGTTGCGAGTAGCTGACCGAGAACACGGCGTGGCCCTTGTCCTCGGCGTACTTGCCGCCGGCAGTCAGGCTCAGTGAGCTTTCCTTGCCGTCGCCCTGCTCGGTGACGCCGTACTGGGCGTCCATCTGCAGGCCGGTGAAGTTCTTGTTGAGCTTGAAGTTGACCACGCCCGACAGGGCGTCCGAGCCGTAGGTCGCCGAGGCGCCGCCCGAGATCACCTCGATGTTCTGGATCAGGGCCGACGGGATGATGTTGACGTCGACGGTGCCGTCCGAGTTGGACGGAACCACGCGGTGGCCGTCGATCAGCACCATCGTGCGCTGAGTCCCCAGACCGCGCAGGTCGATGTTGGCCTGACCGCCGTTCGACGGGTTGTTCGAGGTCGACGACACGGCCGGCACGAACTGGGGCATCTGGTTGAGCAGGGTGTCGACGGTGACCGAACCGGTCTTCTCGATCGCTTCCTGGCCCATCGTGACGATCGGGCTGTTGGAGACGTAGTCGCGGCGCGCGATGCGCGAGCCGGTGACCACCACTTCTTCGACGGCGGAGGCGTCGTCGGTCGTCTGGGCCTGCGCCAGCATCGGCGCGGTCGTCATGGCGATGACGAGCGCGGAAGCGCCCAGCAGATAGGTATTTCTAGCCATTCAAAGTCCCCAGTAATCGCCAAGGCGTCGCGGCCAAGGCCATGGAGGCGGAATAAAATTTCGCCGTGGGGCAGGGATGGGCGGGCTTTGTTTCGTGATTGTGAGGTGAAAGTTCTGTAACGTTCCGATGAATTACAGGAACGGCGGAATATGATTTGGCTACAATCGTATACCGGCGTCTTTCGGCGGATCGGGATATCAGCGGGAAATCTGTCGCGCTCTCTTTGAAGCAAAACGGCGTTTTGTGTTCGTCTTGTCGCAAAAGGAGCGCGTGGCCCGGCGGCCACACCCCGTGTTCGTCTTTCGCCATGGCGGCGGCGGCGCCCAAACTGTAGTCTTCGCGTCATGTCCGATGCTTCCGCCCGCCTCCGATCCGCCCTGGAATGGCGCGCCCCGGGACGCGCCGCGACGACCCAGCGCTGGACCCCCCAGGAGGTCGCCGTGGGCCTGTCGTTCGACGCTCGCCCACACACCGTGCTGATGGCCACGCCCGCCGACGTCGAAGACCTGGCGCGGGGTTTCACGATCACCGAAGGGGTCGCCCGCGCCGCCGAGATCGTCTCGGTGGAGGCGCGGACCGAGGATCTCGGGATCCTCGTCGACGTGCGCCTGTCCGAGGGCGTGGTTCGCCGAAAGGCCCGGCCTCGCAACCTGGAAGGCCGTTCCAGCTGCGGCCTGTGCGGCGTGCAGCGCCTGGCCGACGCGGTGCGGCCGCTGCCGCAGGCCGTCGAGGGCGTGCGCGTCTCGCATGAGGCGGTGCCCGCGGCCCTGGCCAATCTCGAAGCCGCCCAGGCCCTGGGCCGCAGCACCCGCGCCACCCATGCGGCGGCGTTCTGCGATGCGGACGGGCAGGTGCTGCTGCTGACCGAGGACGTCGGCCGTCACAACGCGCTCGACAAGCTGGCCGGGGCGATGGCGCGCCAGGGCCGCGACGCCGGCGCCGGCTTCGTGCTGGTCACCAGCCGCTGCTCGTTCGAGATGGTCGAGAAGGCCGTGCGCATGGGGGCGGGCATGATCGTCGCTGTCTCGGCTCCCACCGACTTGGCCGTGCGCCGGGCCGAGGAGTCCGGCCTGACCCTGGTCGCCCTGGCCCGGGCCGACGGCCACATGGTGTTTTCCCGTCCCGACCGCCTGGTCGAGGTGGCGCTGGAGGTTGCGTGATGGCCGACGATTCCAATCCCGCCTCGGGCAAGATCCCGGGCGTGAAGCCCTATGACGCGCCGGCCGGCGGCTGGGGCGCGCTGAAGGCCGTGGCCGGGGCCCTGGCCGACCAGGAGACCATCGTCGAAGGCGGCAAGACCCTGATGCGGGCCAACCAGCCCGAGGGCTTCGACTGCCCCGGCTGCGCCTGGCCCGATCCCAAGCACACCTCGTCGTTCGAGTTCTGCGAGAACGGCGCCAAGGCCGTGGCCTGGGAGGCCACCGCCAAGCGGGCTAGCCCCGAGGTCTTTGCGGCCCACACCGTCAGCGAGATGCTGACCTGGAGCGATCACGCCATCGAGGACCTGGGCCGCCTGACCCACCCCATGGCCTATGACGCGGCCAGCGACCGCTATCTGCCGATCTCGTGGAGCGAGGCCTTCGCCCGCACCGGCGCGGCGATCCAGGCGCTGGAAAGCCCCCACGAGGCTGAGTTCTACGCCTCGGGCCGGGCCAGCAACGAGGCGGCGTTCCTGTTCCAGTTGCTCGGGCGCAAGGTCGGCACCAACAATTTCCCCGACTGCTCGAACATGTGCCACGAGCCGACCAGCGTCGGCCTGCCGGACTCGATCGGCATGGGCAAGGGTTCGGTCAGCCTGGAGGACTTCGACCACGCCGACCTGATCCTGTGCTTCGGCCACAACCCCGGCACCAATCACCCGCGGATGATGGCCACCCTGCGCGAGGCCTCGCGCAGGGGCGCGACGATCATGGCCTTCAACCCGCTGGTCGAGCGGGCGCTGGAGCGCTTCGCCTCGCCGCAGGACCCGGTCGAGATGGCGACCCTGTCGTCGACCCCGATCGCCTCGCGCTATTATCAGGTGTCGGTCGGCGGCGACGCGGCCGCGGTGCAGGGCCTGATGAAGGCCGTCCTGGCCTTCGACCGCGCGGCCCGCGCGGCGAACGAGCCGGCGGTGCTCGACGACGACTTCATCGCCGAGCACACCGCGGGTTTCGAAGCCCTGGCCGCCCATCTCGACGCGCTGTCCTGGGACGAGATCGTCGCCGTCGGCGGCCTGTCGCGCGCCGAGATCGAGGAGGCCGCGGCCATCTACGCCCGGTCCAGCGCTGTGATCCTCTGCTACGGCATGGGCCTGACCCAGCACCGCAATTCGTCCAGCACCGTCCAGCAGCTGGTGAACCTGCTGCTGCTGCGCGGCAACATCGGCCGGGCGGGGGCGGGGATCTGCCCGCTGCGGGGCCACTCCAACGTCCAGGGCGACCGCACGGTCGGCATCTGGGAAAAGCCGTCGGCGGCGCTTCTGGACTCGCTGGGCAGGGTGTTCGGTTTTACGCCGCCGCGCGACCATGGCCACACGGTGGTCGAGGCCATCGAGGCTATGGGGGAGGGGCGCACCAAGGTGTTCGTCGGCCTGGGCGGCAACTTCGCGGTCGCTGCGCCGGATCCGGTGCGCACCCACGCGGCCATGCGCAAGGTCGACTTCGCCGCCCACATCGCCACCAAGCCCAATCGCACCCACCTGCTGGTCGGGCGCGAGGCGCTGCTGCTGCCGTGCCTGGGCCGCACCGAGATGGATCTGCAGGGCGGGGTGCGCCAGTCGGTGACGGTCGAGGACTCGATGTCGATGGTGCACGCCTCGCGCGGCCTCAACGCGCCGGCCTCCGAGCACCTGATGTCCGAGCCGGCCATTGTCGCGGGCGTCGCCCGCGCGGCCCTGGGCGCCGACGATCCCGTCGACTGGGAAGGGCTGACCGCCGACTACGACAAGATCCGCGACCTGATCGAACAGGTCTTTCCGACCCAGTTCACCGACTACAACACGCGCGTGCGCCAGCCGGGCGGCTTCCGCCTGCCGGTGCCCCCGGCCGAGCGCAAGTGGAACACCGCCTCGGGCAAGGCCAACTTCCTGCCGCACACCGGGCTAGACGATCCACGCCGGGGCGACGCCTCGGTGATGCTGCTGACAACCCTGCGCAGCCACGACCAGTACAACACCACCATCTATGGCGAGAACGACCGCTATCGCGGCGTGTTCGGCCGGCGCGACGTGGTGTTCGTCAATCCCGACGACCTGGCGGCGCTGGGCGTGGAGGAGGGGCAGCGCATCGACCTGGTCGCGGCCTTCGATGAAACCGGAGCGCGAGTTGTGCGCGGCTTCACGGCCGTCGCGCGAAAAATTCCGCGCGGGTGCGTGGCCGCATACTATCCGGAAACCAATGCTCTAGTAGCACTAGAGGATCACGACCGGCGTAGTGGTACGCCGGCCTACAAGTCGGCGCCGGTGCGGTTAACCCTACACGGCGCCTGACGGAGGGCCGTTGATCCACGCCCGGCGTAGTCCGCGAGGACGGGAGCAGGGTGCTGGATACGGGATTGCAGGCGCGGGTCATCGAGGTCGCCGACCTCAACGCCGCCGAGCGTGCGCGGTGGGCCGCCTTGCGCGCCGCCGAGCCGATGCTGGCCGGACCCTATTTCGATCTCCGCTACGCCGAGGCGGCCGCGGCCTGCGCGCCGGGCTCGCGCGTGGCTGTTCTGGAGCAGGGCGGCCGCGTCGTCGGCTTCCTGCCGTTCCAGCGGCGCGGCTCGTCGATCCAGCCGCTGGGCGCGCCGATGAGCGACTTCCACGGCCTGGTCGCCGAACCGGGCGTTTCGCTGCCCGCCGTGCTGGCCCTGCTGGGCGCCGAGCGCATGCGGGTCAGCGGCCTGCTCTCGCCCGAACCTCTGCCCGAGCTTTCCGTTCGCTACGCCATGGCCGCCGACCTGTCGGGCGGCTTCGAGGCCTATCAGGCCACCCGCAGCGCCGCCTTCCTGAAGGATAAGCGCCGCCGGGCCCGCGCCCTGGAGCGCGATCACGGCCAGATGGTCTTCACCTTCGAGCGGCCCGCCCTGGACCTGCTGGCCTGGCTGGTCGCCCAGAAGCGCGCCCAGATTCGCCGCACGCACCAGCACGACATCTTCGCCTGCGGCTGGACCATCGATCTGCTGAACCGGCTGGCCGAGTGCGACGCGCCGGACTTCGGCCTGCGCCTGGCCGTGCTGCGCGCCGGCGGAACCATCGTGGCGGCCGAGCTTGGCCTGACCGCCGGCGATCGCCATCACCTGTGGTTCCCGATCTACGACCCGGCCTTCTCGCGCTACTCGCCCGGCGCGCTGATGACGCTGGAGACCTTGCGAGCGGCCGCCGAGCGCGGGATCGCCCGTGTCGACTTCGGGCCCAGCGAGGAAGCCTACAAGGAAGATTTCGCCGTGCCGATGGAGCCGGTGCTGGAGGGCGCGGTGGCCATGCGGCCGTCGCTGATGACCCACCTGCGCGGGGCCCCGGGCGCGGATCGCATCGACGAGGTCGGCCGCCGCCTGGCGCGTCGTCTCGATCGCATCGCCGCCTGCGAGCCGGGCCTCATCGGCCAGGTCAAGGGCGGCGCCAGTTTCGTCACCGGCCTTGGCCGGCGTCATCCGGCCGTCGGGGCCGGAATCGGCGTGGGCATCGGACTTGGCTTGAGCCTCGGCCTGCTGGCCGACTGAGGGAGGAGTAAGGCTTATGACCCGTCTCGTCGCGCCCTGGTCGGACGACCAGGTCAAGGGCTTCCGCAAGGCCCCGATCACCTTCCGCCATAACCTCGCCGAAACCGGCCTGTTCGACGACGAGGCCCTGGCGCGCCTGCTCGACGCCTATCCGGCCGAGCTCTACGACATCAACCTGTTCGACTTCGACGCCGAAGGCCAGGCGACTATGCGCACGGGCGCTCGCGGCCGCCTGCCGGGGCGCGAGGTGCTGGAAGGCGTCAAGCAGGGGCGCATCTGGGTGCAGCTGCGCCGGGCCGAGGCCTGGTATCCGGCCCTGACGCCGCTGATGAAGCAGGCCTTCGCCGAGATCGCGGGCGAGGCCAAGGGTTTCTCGCCCGTCCAGCTGAACGGCCAGCTGATCCTGTCGGCCCCCGGCGCCAAGGTGCCGTTCCACGCCGACGCGCCGGGCGTCATCCTGTTCCACCTGCGCGGCCGCAAGCGGATCTGGATCTATCCTGCCGACGAGGCGCACATGCCCCAGCAGGGCATGGAGAACATCCTGCTCAAGCAGCAGACCGAGGACCTGCCGTACCGGCGCGACATGGACGCGGCCGCGGCGGTGTTCGACCTGGAGCCGGGCATGGCCGCCAGCTGGCCGCTGCATGCGCCGCACCGGATCGAGAACCAGGGCGCCTTCAACGTCTCGCTGTCGGTGGATTACCAGACCTGGGGCTCGCGCCTGACCAACGGCGCCCACTTCGCCAACGGCGTGCTGCGCCGCTGGGGCCTGCCCGTGGCGGCGATGGACAAGACGCCGATGGCGGCGCGCGCTGGCCTGTGGGCGGCCTCGCTCGGCCTCAAGCGGATGGGTCTGGTCGAGGACAAGATCAAGGCCTTCGAGCGCAGCTTCGAGATCGGCGACGCGCAGAAGGCCGCCTGACGGGGTTCGTGACAACAGCGTCATGACCTCGAATTAAGTCGTGCGGCGCGGCCCGCCCGACTAGCGTTCCCTCAACGCAAAGCCATCCGAGGGGACTAAAAAGATGCGCGCAATCATCAGCCTGGCCGCCGGCGCGGCCGTTCTGGGCCTGGCCGGCGCGGCGGCGGCCGCCGAACCGTCGGTGAAGATCAAGGACGCGGTCGCCCGCGTCACCATCATTCCCGAAGCCCGCAGCGACGTGAAGGTCGAGTTCCTGACCACCAACGGCCGCCTGCCGCTGGAGGTGCGCAAGGTCGGCGGCCAGACGATCATCGACGGGGACCTGCGCCTCAAGCGCATCCGGAGCTGCAACGGCCGGGGCGACAATGTCACGGTGAAGGTGCGCGACCTGGGCGAGGTGCGCTGGCAGGACATGCCGCAGGTGGCCATCCGCGTGCCGCTGAACGTCTCGGTCGGCGCTTCCGGCGCGGTCTACGGCAGCATCGGCCGCAGCGACAGCGTCGAGCTGGCCAACGCCGGCTGCGGCGATTGGACGGTGGCCAACACCAGGGGCAAGCTCGAGATCAGCCTGGCGGGGTCGGGCGACACCAAGGCCGGCAGCGCCGCCAAGGCCGAGATCAACCTGGCCGGCGCCGGCGACATCAGCCTGCAGGACGTCTCCGACCTCGAGGTCTCGATCGCCGGTTCGGGCGATGTGAAGGCCGCGGCGGTGCGCGGCGGCGACATCGACGTCAGCATCGCCGGCTCGGGCGGCGTCAAGGTCGCAACGGGCCGGGCCCGCGATCTCGACGTCAGCATCATGGGGTCCGGCGGCGTGACCTTCGGCGGCGAGGCCGATCGTGTTTCGCTGTCGGTGGCCGGGTCGGGCGACATCCGCGTGGCCAAGGTCAATGGCGCGGTCAAGAAGTCGGCGATGGGCTCGGGCACGATCCATATCGGCCCGTAAGCCGCGCCGATCGGCGCACGCACATATATATAAAGAGAACGCCCCCGGAGCTTGCGCTCCGGGGGCGTCTTGCTTTCGCCAGGGCCCGCCCCTGCAGGAGGGGAGGGGGATCCAGGAAACGCTGCCCGTGATCCTCCGGCCGGGGCCGGAAGATCACGAAGCTTCCGGCTTAGCGGGCCAGGAAGCCGAACAGGTCGCTGCCGGTGGCCAGGTCGGCGCCGGCGGCGTTGCGGGCCTTCAGGCTGCCGCCGAAGGTGTAGCGCAGGCCAACCTTCACGGCGTCCGACTTCAGGTCGGCCAGGTCGTCGGCTTCGCTGTGGGTGTACTTGGCGAAGGTCGACCAGCCGGTGTTGGCGAACTTGTATTCACCACCGACGTTGATGTCCCAGATGTCGGCGTCGACGAGACCGTCGACGTTCGACCAGCCGAGGCCGGCGTCCAGACGGAAGTCGTCCGAGACGAAGTAGTTGGCGCCGGCGCGGACGGTCCACAGGTCGGCGTCGAGGTCGTTCGACTGACCGTAGGCGGCCAGACCCGTCAGGGTCACGTTGCCGAGGTACTTCTGGGCTTCGCCGCCGACGGCCCACAGGGTGTCGTTCGACGGACGCGACAGGGCGGTGAAGCCGCCGATGCGCAGGCCGTTGCCGATCACGGTCGTGGCGTGAGCAGCGCCCGAAGCGACGGTACGCTGCGAGACGTCGCTGTCGGCGATCGAGACGTCGCCGCTGGCGGTGATCGTCCACGAACCGGTCGGGATGGCGACCGAGCCGTCGATGACGACCGAGGTGCCGTCAGCGTCGCCGACGCTGGTGTCGACGTTGGTGTAGTCGACGGCGGCGCCGACCGAACCGATGTTCTGGGCGAAAGCGGGAGCCGAGACGGCGACGGCCAGCACGGCGGCGGCGGCGAACAGTTGGGTCTTCATAGTGGGTAATCCCCTTACTCATGTGGTCTCGACGGCGGGCGGTCGTTTTGGGGAGGGCCTCCCTTCCGTCGAGCGGGGCGGATCTATGAAGGTTCGATGACGGCCGCAAGGCTCTGCCAGACCGTTCGAGGCGTTATGGTGCGCAAATACTACACTTGCAGGAACGAATTCGGTTTCTATACGCGCGGGTCGCGCACAAAGATTGTGTGCATCGCCGATAAGTCGGTGAACATTGCTTTTTGGTCAGCCGCGTTTTGGCCATAAGTGTTAAGCCGTTGTGTCCGGCGCGGGGGCTTTACGCCTTGTTAAACAAGCCGTCGCGAAAGCCCTGCGGGACCGCTTGACGAAACCGATTCAGGCACGTAAAAGCGCCCCTCTGTTGGACCGGCTGTGAGCTCTAGGGCTCAAACGCGGTTCGCAAGCGACCCGTAACCAGGCGTCCTTCTCATCCAGAGGAGGGTTCTCCTCGGAGGACGGCGTGGTTGCGGATCACCGGCCCTCGCAAGCGATTGCGCGGGCCAATTTGTTTTGCGGACGCTGCGTTCGGAGTTCTCGAAAGAGGAGTCCGGGTTGGTCTTTGAAATGGTTCGAGACGCGGGCGCAGCCCACTAGGAAACCGAGCGATATGGATCGTCAGAACATCCGCATCCGGCTCAAGGCCTTCGATCACCGCGTGTTGGATCATTCCACGCGCGAGATCGTCAATACGGCCAAGCGCACGGGTGCGACGGTGCGGGGCCCCATCCCCCTGCCCACGCTTATCGAAAAATTCACCGTCAACCGTTCGCCGCACGTCGACAAGAAGTCGCGCGAGCAGTTCGAGATCCGTACGCACAAGCGCGTCCTCGACATCGTTGACCCGACTCCGCAGACCGTGGACGCGCTGATGAAGCTCGACCTGTCGGCCGGCGTTGACGTCGAAATCAAGCTGTAAGGAGGGCCGAACTGATGACTCTCCCCGCTAACCGCACCGGCCTGATCGCCAAGAAGCTCGGCATGACCCGCTTCTTCGACGAAGCTGGCCAGCACGTGCCGGTCACCGTCCTGTCGCTCGACGGTTGCCAGGTCGTGGCTCAGCGCACTGTCGAGAAGGACGGTTACACCGCCCTGCAACTCGGCGCCGGCGCCAAGAAGCCCAAGAACACCTCGAAGGCCGAGCGCGGCCACTTCGGCAAGAACTCGGTCGAGCCCAAGCGGGTCGTCGCCGAATTCCGCGTCGAGGAATCGGCCCTGATCGAAGTGGGTGCGGAATTCACCGCCGACCACTACGTCGCCGGCCAGAAGGTCGACATCCAAGGCGTCACCGTCGGTAAGGGTTTTGCCGGCGCCATGAAGCGCTGGAACTTCGGCGGTCTCCGCGCCACCCACGGTGTCTCGGTCTCGCACCGCTCGCACGGTTCGACCGGTAACCGCCAGGATCCGGGTCGTACGTTCCCGGGCAAGAAGATGGCTGGTCACCTCGGTCAAGAAACCGTCACCACCCTCAACGTCACCGTCTGGAAGGTCGACGTCGAGCGCGGCCTGATCCTGGTCAAGGGCGCCGTCCCGGGCCACGAAGGCAGCTACGTGAAGATCCGCGACGCCGTGAAGAAGGCCGCTCCGGCCGACCTGCCGCGTCCGGGCGCCTTCCGTAAGGCTGGCGAAGCTGCTCCGGCTGCTGAAACCCCCGCTGAAGAGGCCCCCGCGGCGACGACCGAAGAGGGCGAAGGCTAATGAAACTCGACGTCATCAAACTTGACGGCGGCAAGGCCGGCTCCGTGGATCTCGACGACGCCATCTTCGGCATCGAAGACATCCGCGGCGACATCCTGCAGCGCGTCGTTACCTGGCAGCTGGCCAAGCGCCGCTCGGGCAACCACAAGATTCAGGTTCGTAACGAGGTCTCTCGTACGAGCAAGAAGATGTACAAGCAGAAGGGCACCGGCGGCGCTCGTCACGGTTCGCGCCGTGCGGCTCAGTTCGTCGGCGGCGCCAAGGCCCACGGCCCGGTCGTCCGCAGCCACGCCTTCGATCTTCCCAAGAAGATCCGGGCTCTGGCTCTGCGTCACGCCCTGTCGTCGAAGGCCAAGGCCGGTTCGCTCGTCGTTCTCGACAGCGCCGTTCTGACCGAAGCGAAGACGGCCGCCCTGCGCGCCAACTTCGACAAGATCGGTCTGAAGAACGCCCTGGTCATCGCCGGTCCGGAAGTGGACGCGAACTTCAAGCTCGCCGCCCGCAACATTCCGAACGTGGACGTGCTGCCGAACGCCGGCCTGAACGTCTACGACGTGCTGCGTCGCAAGACCCTGGTCCTGACCAAGGACGCGGTCGAAGCGATCTCGGCTCGTTTCGCTGAGAAGGAAGCCGCGTAATGGCCGCTACCGCCCGCCACTACGACACGATCCTGTCGCCGGTGATCACCGAAAAGACGACCCTGCTCAGCGAGCAGAACAAGGTTGTCTTCAAGGTGGCCGCCGATGCGTCGAAGGACGAAATCGCCGCCGCAGTCGAAGAGCTGTTCAAGGTCAAGGTCACCAAGGTCAACACCCTGGTCGCCAAGGGCAAGACCAAGCGCTTCCGTGGCATCGTCGGTCGCCGCACCGACGTCAAGAAAGCGATCGTGACCCTGGCCGAAGGCCAGTCGATCGACATCACGACGGGGCTCTAAGACATGGCCTTGAAGCACTTTAACCCGACCAGCCCCGGCCAGCGCGGCCTGGTGCTGATCGATCGCAGCGAGCTCCACAAGGGCCGTCCGGAAAAGAAGCTCGTTGAGGGCCTCTCGAAGTCGGGCGGTCGTGGCGGCAACGGCCGTATCGCCGTTCGCTTCCGCGGCGGCGGCGCCAAGCGCCTGTACCGCCTGGTGGACTTCAAGCGTCGTAAGCAAGGCACGGCCACGGTCGTTCGTCTCGAATACGATCCGAACCGCACCGCGTTCATCGCCCTGATCAAGTATCAGGACGGCGAGCTGGCCTACATCCTGGCCCCGCAACGCCTCAAGGCCGGCGACGAAGTCGTCACCGCCGAGAAGGTCGACGTGAAGCCGGGCAACGCCTCGCCGCTGCGCACCCTGCCGATCGGCACGATCATCCACAACGTCGAGCTGAAGCCCGCCAAGGGCGGTCAGATCGCCCGTTCGGCTGGCGCCTACGCCCAGCTGGTCGGTCGTGACGCCGGCTACGCCCAGATCCGCCTGAACTCGGGCGAGCTGCGCATGGTCCTCGACACCTGCATGGCCACCGTCGGCGCGGTTTCGAACCCCGACCACATGAACGAAAACCTCGGCAAGGCCGGTCGTGTTCGTCACATGGGTCGTCGCCCGCACGTCCGCGGCGTCGCCATGAACCCGGTCGACCACCCCCACGGTGGTGGTGAAGGCCGCACCTCGGGCGGTCGCCACCCGGTGACCCCGGCTGGTAAGCCGACCAAGGGCGCCAAGACCCGCGTCAACAAGGCCACGGATAAGTTCATCATCCGTTCGCGCCACAAAGCGAAGAAGGGCCGCTAAGCCATGACCCGCTCAGTCTGGAAAGGCCCGTTTGTCGACGGGTACCTCCTGAAGAAGGCCGACGCTGCTCTGTCGTCGGGCCGCAAGGACGTCATCAAGACCTGGTCGCGTCGCTCGACGATCATGCCGCAATTCGTCGGCCTGACCTTCGGCGTCCACAACGGCCAGAAGCACGTCCCGGTCTCCGTGTCGGAAGACATGGTCGGCATGAAGTTCGGCGAGTTCGCTCCCACGCGTAACTTCCCGGGCCACGCCGCCGACAAGAAGGCCAAGAGGAAGTAATCATGGCCAAGCAAAAGCAAGCTCGCCGCCTGGAAGGCGTTGAGGCGATGGCTAAGGTGCGCACCCTGCGCACCAGCCCGCGCAAGCTGAACCTGGTCGCTCAGTCCATCCGTGGCCTGAACGTCCAGCGCGCTCTGAACGAGCTCGAATTCAGCCACAAGCGTATCGCCCAGGACGTCCGCAAGGCGCTGTACTCGGCGATCTCGAACGCCGAGAACAACCACAACCTCGACATCGACTCGCTGGTCGTCGCCGAGGCCTATGTGGGCAAGAACCTGGTGATGAAGCGCTTCTCGCCCCGCGCCCGCGGTCGTGCGACGCGCGTGGAAAAGCCGTTCTCCGAGATCACGATCGTGGTCCGCGAACTGGGTGAGGCCGCCTAATGGGTCAGAAAGTCAATCCGGTCGGGCTGCGGCTCGGCGTGAACCGCACCTGGGACAGCCGTTGGTTCTCCGACGGCGACCAGTACGGCAAGATGCTGCACCAGGACCTCGCGATCCGCGCCGCCCTGAAGAAGCGCCTGTACCAAGCTGGCGTCTCGCGCATCATCATCGAGCGTCCGCACAAGAAGTGCCGCATCACGATCTATGCCGCCCGTCCGGGCGTCATTATCGGCAAGAAGGGCGCTGACATCGAGAAGCTCCGCAAGGACCTCTCGGTGATGACCGAAGGCGAAGTCCACCTGAACATCGTCGAGATCCGCAAGCCGGAAACCGACGCTCAGCTGGTCGCCGAGTCCATCGCTCAGCAACTCGAGCGCCGGATCGCCTTCCGTCGTGCGATGAAGCGTTCGATCCAGTCGGCCGTGCGTCTCGGCGCCAAGGGCGTCCGGATCAACGTCTCGGGCCGCCTCGGCGGCGCCGAAATCGCCCGCATGGAATGGTACCGCGAAGGTCGCGTTCCGCTGCACACCCTGCGCGCGGACATCGACTACGGTTTCGCTGAAGCCAAGACCACCTACGGCATCATCGGCGTGAAGACCTGGATCTTCAAAGGCGAAGTGCTGGAGCATGACCCGATGGCGCTGGACAAGCGTCTCGCTTCCGAATCCGGCCCGGCCGGTGAAGGCGGTGGACGTGAGCGCGGCGATCGCCCGGACCGCGGCGACCGCGGCCGCCGCAATCGGGACTAAGGATAGAGCGCTATGCTGTCACCGAAGAAAACCAAGTTCCGCAAGCAGTTCAAGGGCCGTATCCACGGCGCCTCGAAGGGCGGCACCCTGCTGAACTTCGGCTCCTACGGCCTCAAGGCCGTTGAGCCGGAGCGCATCACGGCTCGCCAGATCGAAGCTGCTCGTCGCGCCATCACCCGCCAGATGAAGCGTCAAGGCCGCGTCTGGATCCGTATCTTCCCGGACGTGCCGGTCACCGGCAAGCCGGCCGAAGTCCGGATGGGTAAGGGCAAGGGCGCCGTCGATTACTGGGCCGCTCGCGTGGCCCCCGGCCGCATCATGTTCGAAATCGACGGCGTGCCGGACGATATCGCGCGTGAAGCGCTGCGCCTCGGCGCGGCGAAGCTGCCGATCCGCACCCGTGTGGTCACCCGCCTCGACGCGGGCGTGGCCGTGGAGGCTTGAGGCTCATGAAGATCGCCGACATCCGGGGCCTGACCCCCGATCAACTCGCCGAAACCCTGATCAACCTGAAGAAAGAGCAGTTCAACCTGCGCTTCCAGGCCGCCACGGGTCAGGTCGAGAAGACCCACCGCGTCAACGAAATCCGCAAGGATATCGCGCGGATCAAGACCGTGCTGCGCGCCAAGGCCGCGGCGTAAGGAGAACGATATGCCCAAGCGTATCCTCGAAGGGGTCGTCGTCTCCGATAAGGGTGACAAGACCGTTGTGGTGAAGGTGGAACGCACCATCGTTCACCCCCTTCTGAAGAAGATCGTGCGCCGCTCTAAGAAGTACCACGCGCACGACGAAGCCAATGTGTACAAGACGGGCGAAACCATTCGCATCGTTGAGTGCGCTCCGAAGTCCAAGCTGAAGACCTGGGAAGTGCTTCCCAAGGCTTCGGCCTAAGTCTGGAAGGTCTAAACCATGATCCAGATGCAAACTAACCTGGACGTCGCCGACAACTCTGGCGCTCGCCGGGTCATGTGCATCAAGGTGTTGGGCGGCGCTGGCCGTCGCTACGCCAGCGTGGGCGACGTCATCGTCGTCTCCGTGAAGGAAGCCATCCCGCGCGGTCGCGTGAAGAAGGGTGACGTTCTGCGCGCCGTCGTGGTTCGCGTGAACCAAGGCCTGAAGCGCAAAGACGGTTCGATGATCCGCTTCGACAAGAACGCGGCCGTCATCGTCAACAAGCAGAGCGAGCCGGTCGGCACGCGGATCTTCGGCCCGGTTCCCCGCGAACTGCGCGCCAAGAACCACATGAAGATCATCTCCCTCGCGCCGGAGGTGCTGTAATGGCTGCTAAGATCAAGAAGGGCGACCGCGTCGTCGTTCTCGCCGGCAAGGACAAGGGCAAGCAAGGCGCTGTGACCCAAGTCCTGCCGAAGGAAAACCGGGTTGTCGTGGAGGGCGTGAACATGGTCGCCCGCCACACCAAGCCGACCCAAGCCGACCCCCAGGGCGGCATCAAGCACAAGGAAGCCGCGCTGCACGTCTCGAACGTCGCCGTCGTGGACTCCAACGGCAAGCCCACCCGCGTCGGCTTCAAGATCGAAGGCGACAAGAAGGTGCGCGTCGCCAAGACGACCGGCGAGGTGATCAATGGCTGATCAAGCTTACGAGCCCCGGCTGAAGACCGTCTATCGCGAGCGCATCCGCGCCGCGATGAAGGAGCAGTTCGGCTACACCAACGAGATGCAGATCCCCAAGCTGGACAAGATCGTCCTGAACATGGGTATCGGCGAAGCCGTGGCCGACTCCAAGAAGGCCCAGCTGGCTCTGAAGGAACTGGAAGCGATCGCCGGCCAAAAGCCCGTCGCGACCCGCGCCCGCAAGTCGATCGCCGGCTTCAAGCTGCGTGAAGGCATGGTGGTCGGCGCCAAGGTCACCCTGCGCAAGGACCGGATGTTTGAATTCCTCGACCGCCTGGTCACGATCGCGCTGCCGCGCGTGAAGGACTTCCGTGGTCTGAACGGCAAGAGCTTCGACGGCCGTGGCAACTACGCCATGGGCCTGAAGGAGCACCTGGTGTTCCCGGAAATCAACTATGACCAGATCGAGCAGATCTGGGGCATGGACATCATCGTCTGCACCACTGCGAAGTCCGACCAGGAAGCCAAGGCTCTCCTGAAGGAATTCCAGTTCCCGTTCGTCAACTAAGAGAGCGGGAAGGGAAAGAAACCATGGCCAAGAAAAGCGCCGTCAACCGCAACGAAGCCGTCAAGGCTCTCGTGAAGCAGTACGCCGAAAAGCGCGCCGCGCTTAAGGCGATCGCCAACGACGAGACCCTGCCGCTCGAGGAACGCTTCGAGGCTCGCCTCAAGCTGGCGAAGCTGCCCCGCAGCAGCTCGCCGATCCGCATTCGCAACCGCTGCGAAGTCACGGGCCGTCCGCGCGCCTACTACCGCAAGCTTAAGATGAGCCGTGTGGCCCTTCGCGAACTCGGTTCGCAAGGCCTGATCCCCGGCCTCGTCAAGTCGAGCTGGTGAGGACGATCAGATGTCGATGAACGACCCCCTGAGCGACATGATCGCTCGCATCAAGAACGCCGCCCTGCGCAAGCGCAACAAGGTCTCGACGCCGGCTTCCAAGCTGCGCGCCCGCGTCCTCGACGTGCTGGCCGACGAGGGCTACATCCGCGGCTACTCGCTCGTCGAGAAGCCCGGCGCGTTCCCCGAATTCGAGATCGAGCTCAAGTACTTCGACGGTGAGCCCGTGATCGCCGAGATCAGCCGCGTGTCCAAGCCTGGCCGTCGCGTCTATTCGTCGATCAAGGACCTCAAGCCGATCAAGAACGGCCTGGGCATCTCGATCCTGTCGACGCCGAAGGGCGTCATGTCGGACACCGCCGCGCGCGACGCTAACGTCGGCGGCGAAGTCCTCTGCCGCGTCTACTAGGCGCGGGAGGGAAAGAGCATGTCACGTATCGGTAAGAAAGCCGTCGCAATCCCCTCGGGCGTGCAAGTCACGCTCGCGGGTCAGACGGTCACGGTGAAGGGCCCGAAGGGTCAGCTGTCGTGGACGATCGCCGACGAAGTCGAAGTCAAGCAAGAGGGCTCCGAGCTCCTGCTGGCTCCGCGCGTCGACACCAAGCGCGCCAAGGGCATGTGGGGTCTGTCCCGCACTCTGGTGGCCAACATGGTGCACGGCGTCACCGCCGGCTTCGAGGAAAACCTCGAGCTGGTCGGCGTCGGTTACCGCGCCGCCATGAAGGGCACCGCCCTGAGCCTCCAACTCGGTTTCAGCCACGACGTGGACGTTGAGGCTCCGGCCGGCGTCACCTTCGCTGTGCCGAAGCAAACCGAAATCAAGATCGCCGGCATCGACAAGCAGGCGGTCGGCGAGATTGCCGCGAAGATCCGCCGCATTCGTCCGCCTGAGCCGTACAAGGGCAAGGGCGTGCGCTATGCTGGCGAGAAGGTTCGCCGCAAGGAAGGCAAGAAGAAGTAAGCCATGGCGCTCTCTCCTCGTGAATCGGCGGCCAAGCGCGCTCAGCGCAACCGGACCCGCCTCAAGTTGCTGGCCAACGGCCGTCCGCGTCTGTCGGTCTTCCGCTCGTCCAAGAACATCTACGCCCAGATCATCGACGATGAACGCGGCGTGACCCTGGCGTCGGCTTCCACCCTGGAAGCCGAAGGCAAGGGCGCGGATAAGGACGCTGCGGCCGCCGTCGGCAAGCTCGTCGCCGAGCGCGCGATCGAAAAGGGCGTCAAGGACGTCGTCTTCGATCGTGGCGGCTACATCTTCCACGGACGGGTGAAAGCCCTGGCCGACGCCGCGCGCGAAGCCGGCCTGAACTTCTAAGGGAAACACAATGGCTCGTGGTGACCAACAGCGCGGTGAAGGCGGTCAACGCCGTGACCGTCGCGACCGCAACGCCCCCGAAGAGCGGGTCGACAGCGACATCGTCGAAAAGCTCGTCCACATCAACCGCGTCGCCGCCACCGTGAAGGGCGGCCGTCGCTTCAGCTTCGCCGCTCTGATGGTCGTTGGCGACCAAAAGGGCCGCGTCGGCTTCGGTCATGGCAAGGCGCGTGAAGTGCCGGAAGCCATCCGCAAGGCGACCGAAGAAGCCAAGAAGACCATGATCCGCGTCCCGCTCCGCGAGTCGCGCACCCTGCACCACGACGGCGCTGGCCGTTGGGGCGCTGGTAAGGTCATGATGCGCGCTGCCCCTCCGGGCACGGGCGTCATCGCCGGTGGTCCGATGCGCGCGGTTCTCGAAACCCTGGGCGTCCAGGACGTCGTGGCCAAGTCGACGGGTTCCTCGAACCCGTACAACATGGTGCGCGCCACGTTCGAAGCCCTCAAGGTGCAGTCGTCGCCCCGCCAGATCGCCGCCAAGCGCGGCAAGAAGGTTGGCGACATCCTCGGCCGTCGCGCCGACGGCGCTTCGTCGCCGGAAGCCATCGAGGGCTAAGTCATGGCTGAAGCTAAAACCGTCACCCTGCGCCAGACCGGTTCGCCGATCCGTCGTGAAAAGGACCAGCGCGCCACGCTCGCCGGTCTGGGTCTCAACAAGCTGGGCCGCATGTCCACGCTGGAAGACACCCCGTCGGTCCGCGGCATGATCCGCAAGGTCCAGCACCTGCTGGAAATCGTCGAGTAAGTCTGTTACTGGACGAACCGAAATCGCCACCCCGGTGAAAGCCGGGGTGGTTTTCGTTTGAACAACCGCCCGAAAGGGCAGCCGAGTCCGGCCATGCGGCCGGGCGCAGATCTCCAAGGAGAGGCACATATGACCAAGCTGAACGAACTGGCTCCGGCTCCCGGCTCCACCAAGGGCCGCATGCGCGTCGGCCGCGGCCCGGGTTCGGGCAAGGGCAAGACCGGCGGTCGCGGTGTGAAGGGCCAGAAGGCGCGCTCGGGCGTCGCCATCAACGGCTTCGAAGGCGGTCAAATGCCGCTGCACATGCGCATGCCGAAGCGCGGCTTCAACAACCCCTTCCGCCTGGAGTTCGCTGAAGTGAACCTGTGGCGCCTGGAGCAAGCCGTCGAAGCCGGCAAGCTGAAGGCCGGCGCTGACGTCAGCGTCGCCGACCTGGTCGCCGCCGGCGTCATCCGTCGTGAACTCGACGGCGTGAAGCTGCTGGGCAAGGGCGAAATCAAGTCGGCCCTGAAGCTGACCGTCTACTCGGCCACCGAAGCCGCCATCAAGGCCGTCGAGGCCGCTGGTGGTTCGGTCACCGTGACCAAGAAGGCCAAGGCGCAAGCCGAAGCCTAAGACCACAGTGTCATCCCGAGCCGCCCAGCGTTCCTAGGGGATCCGGGCGGCGCGGGAGCCGGGCGGGGCAGGGGCCTTTGGGCGCCAATCCCCGCCATAAAGCCCCATCGGGATGACGATCTTACGAGGCTCGCCGTGACATCACGGCGAGCCTCACCTATGTGTGGCTCCGCACTGGGGCCTAAGCCAAGAGCGTCGGCGATTCCGCCGATCTCCGGCCAGGCCCCGTACAATACTTGGAGCGCGCTCCGCGTCGTCGCCTTCGACGATCCGGCCGCGCTCTCGTCGTGGGGAATTGAATGGCCTCGGCCGCCGAACAGCTCGCAGCCAACATGAACTTCGGGTCCTTCCAGAAGGCCACCGAACTTCACAAGCGCATCTGGTTTACGCTCATCGCCCTGGTGGTGTTCCGCCTGGGCACCTACGTGCCGATCCCGGGCATCAACCCGGAAGCCTTCGCCAGCGCCTTCGCCGGCCAGTCGAAGGGCATCCTGGGCATGTTCAACATGTTCTCGGGCGGCGCCGTCGAGCGCATGGCGATCTTCTCGCTGAACGTGATGCCCTACATCAGCGCCTCGATCATCGTGCAGCTGATGGGCTCGGTGTATCCGCCGTGGGAAAAGCTGAAGAAGGAAGGCGGCGAAGCCGGCCGCAAGACCCTCAACCAGTACACCCGCTACCTGGCCGTCATCCTGGCCCTGGTGCAGTCGTTCTCGATCGCCGTCGGCCTGCAGAGCCAGCCGAACCTGGTCTATTCGGAACTGCCGGGCTGGTTCTTCGTCCTGTCGACCGTGGTCTCGCTGACCGGCGGCACCCTGTTCCTGATGTGGCTGGGCGAGCAGATCACCAGCCGCGGCGTGGGTAACGGCGTGTCCCTGATCATCTTCGCCGGCATCGTCGCGGCCCTGCCGCGCGGTCTTGGCCAGCTGTTCGTCACGGCCCAGAACACCGGCAACTACTTCCCGCTGATGGTGATCTTCGTGCTCGCCGTGGCGGTGATCTTCGCCATCGTGTTCATGGAGCGCTCGCAGCGTCGCCTGCTGGTGCACTATCCCAAGCGCCAGCAAGGCAACCGCATGGTCGGCGGCGACAGCTCGTTCCTGCCGCTGAAGATCAACACCGCGGGCGTCATCCCGCCGATCTTCGCCTCGTCGCTGCTGCTTCTGCCGACGACCGCCATGCAGTTCCTCAACCCGGCCAACCTGCCGAGCTGGGGCCAGTGGCTGCCGACCGTGGTCGGCGCCATGCAGCATGGTCAGCCGCTGTTCATGCTCAGCTACGCGGGCCTGATCATCTTCTTCTCGTTCTTCTACACCTCGGTGGTGTTCAATCCGGACGAGACGGCCGAGAACCTGCGCAAGTACGGCGGCTTCCTGCCGGGCATCCGTCCGGGCAAGCGCACCGCCGAGTACCTCGACTACGTGCTGAC
This sequence comes from Caulobacter sp. 10L414, assembly GCF_056395525.1. Lineage (NCBI taxonomy): Bacteria > Pseudomonadati > Pseudomonadota > Alphaproteobacteria > Caulobacterales > Caulobacteraceae > Caulobacter > Caulobacter sp. 10L414. The sequence goes on along the minus strand of NZ_JBFTJR010000033.1, from coordinate 18,082 downwards.
CCGCCTGACCGTGATCGGCGCGGCCTACATCACCGCCGTCTGTCTGTTCCCCGAACTGCTGATGGGCGCTCTTGGCAACAAGAACTTCGCCCTGGGCGGCACCTCGATCCTGATCGTGGTGACGGTGACCATGGACACCGTGGCGCAGATCCAGTCCCATCTGCTGGCGCACCAGTACGAGGGCCTGATCAAGAAGTCGAAGTTGCGCGGCGGCCGCGGCGGTCGCTGACGCAAGCGTGAAACCACCCGGAAGCCGGATTGTCACAATCCGGCTTCCGTTTTCTTTGAACGCATTCTAGGTCTGCCCTCGGTGAGGGGCGTCAGACCCTGGGAAACGCGTGAAGGGGCTTTTATGAACTTGATCCTGTTTGGCCCTCCCGGGGCGGGCAAGGGCACCCAGGCCAAGCGACTGGTCGAGCAGCGCGGCATGGTCCAGCTGTCGACCGGCGACATGCTGCGCGCCGCGATCGCCTCGGGCTCGGAGCTCGGGCAGAAGGTCAAGGGCGTGCTGGATCGCGGCGACCTGGTCACCGACGAAATCGTCATCGCTCTCATCGAGGAACGCCTGCCCGAGGCCGAAGCGGCCGGCGGCGCGATCTTCGACGGCTTCCCGCGCACCGTGGCGCAGGCGCAGGCGCTGGACGTCATGCTGGCCAAGCGCGGCCAGAAGATCGACTCCGTCGTGCGACTCGAAGTAGACGAGCCCGCCTTGATCGAGCGGATCACCAAGCGATACGCGGAGCAGGGGCGGTCGGACGACAACCCCGAGACCTTCGTGAACCGTCTGGCCCGCTACAACGCCGACACCGCGCCGCTGCTCCCGTACTACCGCGAGCAGGGCAAGCTGGTGGAAGTGGATGGCATGGGGGCGGTGGAAGCCGTCGCCGCTTCGATCGACGCGACCCTCACGGTCGTGGCGTAAGTTTTAATGGAATCCGTTCCCAGAACTGATTCCGCCATTGACGGATGCGCAACGATCCCTATAACGGGGCGCTTCCGCGAAAGGGCGCGATCTGTGCGCGTCGGTCTGGGTCTTCGGATCGGGCCGAGCGCGCCGTTCGCGTCTTTGGTGCGTGACTAGGAGAACATTAGACGTGGCCCGTATCGCAGGCGTCAACATCCCGACGAACAAGCGCGTTGTCATCGCGCTTCAGTACATTCACGGCATCGGCCCGAAGTCCGCTCGTGACATCGTCACGAAGGTGGGCATCGAGGACGCCCGTCGCGTCAATCAACTGACCGACGCGGAAGTCCTTCAGATCCGTGAAACGATCGACCGTGATTTCACCGTGGAAGGCGACCTGCGTCGCGAAAACTCGATGAACATCAAGCGTCTGATGGACCTGGCCTGCTACCGCGGCCTGCGTCACCGCAAGGGCCTGCCGGTCCGCGGCCAGCGCACCCACACGAACGCTCGTACCCGCAAGGGTCCGGCCAAGCCGATCGCCGGCAAGAAGAAGTAAGGTAGCCTGACCGATGGCCAAGGAACCGGGTCGCGTTAAAAAGCGCGAACGCAAGAACATCACCTCGGGCGTGGCGCATGTGAACGCCTCGTTCAACAACACCATGATCACCATCACGGACGCTCAGGGGAACACCATCTCCTGGTCGAGCGCCGGCATGATGGGCTTCAAGGGCTCGCGCAAGTCGACCCCGTACGCCGCTCAGATGGCCGCCGAAGACGCGGGCAAGAAGGCTGCGGAACACGGCGTGAAGACCCTGGAAGTCAACGTTTCGGGTCCGGGCTCGGGTCGTGAATCGGCTCTGCGCGCTCTGCAGGCCGTCGGCATGACCATCACGACGATCCGCGACGTCACGCCGATCCCGCACAACGGCTGCCGTCCGCCCAAGCGCCGTCGCGTCTAGTATTTTTTAGATCCAATTCTCCTTCGCCGGCTGCGTCAAACGCGGCCGGCGAGTCGCGTTCAAGGGACACCACGTGATCGAAAGAAACTGGAACGAGCTGATCCGTCCTGAGAAGCCGCAGATCGAAACCGGCGCCGACGCCAGCCGCAAGGCTCGCATCGTTGCTGAGCCGCTCGAGCGTGGTTTCGGTGTGACGCTCGGCAACGCCCTGCGTCGCGTTCTCCTCTCGTCGCTGCAAGGCGCCGCCGTCACCGCCATCCAGATCGATGGCGTGGTGCACGAGTTCTCCTCGCTCGAGGGCGTTCGTGAAGACGTCGTCGACATCGTTCTGAATATCAAGCAACTCGCCGTGCGCATGCACGCCGAGGGCCCCAAGCGCATGACCCTGCGCGCCTCGGGCGCCGGTCCGGTCACCGCTGGCCAGATCGAAACCCCGGCCGACATCGAGATCCTCAACCCCGACCACGTGCTCTGCACGCTGGACGAGGGCGGTTCGGTGCGCATGGAATTCACGGTCAACACCGGCAAGGGCTACGTCCCGGCCGACCAGAACCGTCCGGAAGACGCGCCGATCGGCCTGATCGCCGTCGACGCCCTGTACTCGCCGGTGAAGCGCGTGGCCTACAAGGTCGAGCCGACCCGCGAAGGCCAGCGTCTGGACCGTGACAAGCTGACCCTGGAAGTCGAGACCAACGGCGCCGTCACCCCGGTGGACGCCGTGGCCTACGCCGCTCGCATCCTGCAAGACCAGCTGCAGATCTTCATCACCTTCGAAGAGCCCAAGGCCAAGGCCGCGGACGAAACGAAGCCCGAGCTGCCGTTCAACCCGGCTCTGCTCAAGAAGGTCGACGAGCTGGAACTGTCGGTCCGTTCGGCCAACTGCCTGAAGAACGACAACATCGTCTACATCGGCGACCTGATCCAGAAGACCGAAGCCGAGATGCTCCGCACCCCGAACTTCGGTCGCAAGTCGCTGAACGAAATCAAGGAAGTGCTCGCCGGCATGGGTCTGCACCTCGGCATGGACGTGCCGAACTGGCCGCCGGAAAACATCGAAGACCTGGCCAAGAAGTTCGACGACCAGATCTAAGATCGAGACTTTCGCGCTGAATCCGGGCCGCCTTTCGATCCCTCGGGACCGGAAGGCGGCCTGGGCCTTTTGAAGCCGCCATGCGGTGGAGGGCCCCGGCGCATCGCTCTGAACTCGGCCGGGACGAGGCTGGGATTGGTGACCAACAGGCGCCTCATTCGCGCCGCTCGGGCTTAGAGCCCAGGAGATAAAGAAATGCGTCACGGCTACGCCCACCGCAAACTCGGCCGCACCTCGGCTCACCGCACCGCCATGTTCGCCAACATGTCGGCTTCGCTGATCAAGCACGAGCAGATCGTCACCACCCTGCCGAAGGCCAAGGAACTGCGCCCGATCGTCGAAAAGCTGGTCACCCTGGCCAAGCGCGGCGACCTGCACGCTCGTCGTCAGGCCATCAGCTCGGTCCGCGACGTCGAGCAAGTCGGCAAGCTCTTCGCCGTGCTCGGCCCGCGCTACAAGGACCGTCAGGGCGGCTACATCCGCGTCCTGAAGGCCGGCTTCCGCTACGGCGACAACGCCCCGATGGCCGTCATCGAGTTCGTCGACCGCGACGTCTCGGAAAAGGGCAAGGACTCGGGTCCGGTCTACGCCAACGAAGCCGAAGACTAATCTTCAGCCCAGGCTGAAACGAGAAGGCCCCGGAGCGATCCGGGGCCTTTTTGCTGTCTGGAGCACGACCCCTCTCTCTTTGAGAGAGGGAGGGGCCCGCCGCGAAGCGGTGGGAGGGTGAGAGGTTACGAGGCTGGACGATGTGCCGGCGCTCCGTCTGACGCCGTAACCCCTCACCCCGACCCTCTCCCTCTGGGACAGGGGGAAGGTCCGTCAGCGGCTGACGATGATGCCGTCGAACTCGGGCAGGGCCAGTTTCAGCTTTTCGCGCGCGAAGGCGCCGGCCGTCAGGGGGCCATGCACCGTTCCGGGGCCGTCCTTGGCCGCCTGGACGTAGTAGTAGCCGACGGCGTCGTCGGGCGCGTCGCGGCGGGCGATGACGACATGGCGCTCGTCGCCGCCGTACTGGTCGATGCGTGGGCCCAGCACCGTCTCGCAGGTCAGGGCGTCGCGTTCCCAGCACAGGCGCAGGGCCTCGCCCTGGGCGTCGGAGGCCAGGCGGTAGCGGCCGGCGACGACCTCGTAGGTCCCCTGGAAGTCGAGCCAGCCCACCCCGCCGGCGCCGCGCACGTAGCGGACGTCGCGCTCGGTCCACTTGCCCTGCAGGCGCACCGTCTCGTGACACAGCGCGACATCGGGGATCGAGGTCATGCGGCAGGCCGCGGGCTTGCGCTGGGTGGGCGAGGGCGGCGGCGTCGGGGCGGGCAGCCTGCGCGCCTCGGCCAGGGCCGCCTCGCGGGCGATGGCCGCCTTCTCGATGCTGGCCTGCAGCTCCGGCGACAGCGTGAAGTCGGGCTGGGCGGCGCAGGCGCCGCCGGCGACGGCCAGCAAGGCGGCCGCCCCGGAAAAGCAGGCGGCGCGCAGCGGAGACAACCTCATCATTCGCGGGTCAGGTCCTGCCGCTGGAAGAGCGCCAGGGCCGCGGCCGACAGGCCGACCAGCCAGGCCAGCAGGAAGCCGAGCGCCAGGGCCCAGGGGGCGGGCTCGTCGGTGACGCTGCGCGGCATGAGCAGGACGGTCTTCAGCAGGTCGCCGGAGAAGGCCGGTATGGCCAGGGCCTTGAGGCTGGGCTCGTGCATCTGGCTGGCGACGATCGACTGGGCGGCGGCGAACACCAGCCCGACGATCAGCGCGCCCATGGTCGAGCGCGTGACGACGCCCACCACGGCCGACAGGGCGACCAGCACCATCAGCTGCAGCCAGCTGATCGCGAAGGTCCCGGCCAGGTCGACGAGGGGCGAGCCGCCCGGGTAGCCGACGAACGGTCCGCCGCTGGTGGCGGCGCTGAACAGGCCGCCCACGGCCGCGGCCAGGGTGTAGAGCACGAGGCTGATCGCCACCGCGCCCGCCACCGTCGCCAGCTTGGCCAGCAGCAGGTTCACGCGGCCGTTGCGCGGGGTCAGCAGCCGCCAGGTCTCCCAGCGATAGTCGCCGGCCAGCACCGCGGTCGACAGGATCAGCACGAACAGCCCCACGACCGGCGAGGCGCCGCCGGCCAGGGCCTTGACCATGCGCCCGACGATGTCGACGGGGATCGGCGGGGCGCCTTTCATCAGGCTGCGCGCGAAAAGCTCGCCGCCGATGTTGAGGACGAGGCCCGCGATCGGGGCGAAGAGCACGCCCCAGAACAGCGTCCCGCGATCCTTGAGCAGGCGGAAGCGTTCGGCGGAGATGGCGTCAGCGAGCATCGGCCGGCTCCTTGGCTTGCAGGATGTCGAGATAGGCGCTCTCCAGGTCGGCCTCGCGCCAGCGGGCCTCGTGGATGTCGACGCCGGCGCCCACCAGGGCGCGGATCAGGGCGGGGGCCTCGTGGCGCTCGATCTGGGCCAGCGCGGCGTCGGGGCCGTCAGCGCAGCCCTGCTCGCCGAGGATCTGCAGGACCTGGGGGAGGGGGCTGGCGACGATGCGCAGGGCGGGCTTGCGACCGGCCAGGGTCTCGACCGGCCCTTCGGCCACCAGCTTGCCCTTGGCCAGGATCGCCACCCGGTCGCAGACGCGCCGCACTTCGTCCAGCTGATGGCTGGCCAGGATGATGGTCGCGCCTTCCTCGGCGGCCAGGCGGCGGATCAGTTCGCGGATCTCCTGGATGCCGGCCGGGTCCATGCCGCTGGTCGGCTCGTCCAGGATGGCCAGGGTCGGGCGGGTGAAGAACACCGCCGCCAGTCCCAGCCGCTGCTTCATGCCCACCGAATAGGTCGAGGTCTTGCGGTCGGCCGCGGCCGTCAGGCCCACCCGGTCCAGCCAGCCGTCGATGTCGACGTCGCGGGCGCCGCTCTGCAGGGCCAGCATCTTCAGCGCGTCGCGGGCAGTCAGGTAGGGCGGGTAGCGCGGCGTCTCGATCATCGCGCCCACCCGGCGCAGCGACGAGGCGTGGCCGGCGGGCGATCCCGACAGGCGCGCGACGCCGGACGACGGCCGCACCAGGCCCATGGCGATGCGGAACAGGGTGCTCTTGCCCGCGCCGTTGGGGCCCAGCACGCCGAACACCCCGCCGGCGGGGATCCTCAGGGTCAGGTTGTCCAGCGCCCGCACGGCGCCATAGGTCTTGGTCAGCCCTTCGGCCTCGAGCGCGAAACTCATGCGGCGCAGGCCCGGCTCGGCGACATCGGACGACTCCCTTATGAACTTGTCGCGACTATGGGCGATGGAACGCAGGTCGGCCAAGTTGTTTGGCGGCTGCAATACGAATTGTCGCCGAGCTGTCCTATAGGGGCGGAACTCTTTGCTTCAGGGCCCGGCCATGACCGTTCTTTCCCGCTTCGCCGCATTCCTGGCGATCGCCGTCCTTTCCGGCTGCGCCACGGCGCCGCGTCCCGTCGCCGAGGGACCGCCCGCACAAGCCGCCCAGGGCAAGGCGCCGCTGACCATCCTGATCTCGATCGACGGTTTCCGCGCCGACTACCTCGACCGCGGCGACACCCCGGCCATGAAGGCCCTGGCCGATGACGGCGTGCGCGCGGCCATGCGCCCGTCGTTCCCGTCGCTGACCTTCCCCAATCACTACGCCCTGGTCACCGGCATGCGCCCTGACCACAACGGCATCGTCAGCAACACGATGGAGGACCCGCAGATCCCGGGCGTGACCTTCACGCTCTCCAACCGCGACGCCGTCACCGACACCCGCTGGTGGAGCATGGCCACGCCGATCTGGTCCACGGCCGAGAAGCAGGGCGTGCGCGCCGGCACCATGTTCTGGCCGGGCTCGGAAGCCGAGATCGCCGGCGTGCGGCCCACCAAATGGGCGGTGTTCGACCAGAAGAAGCCGTCCAACGACCGCGTCGACACCCTGCTGTCGTGGCTGGACGAGACCAGGGACGCGCCACTTGGCCTGGCCACGCTCTATTTCGACATCGTCGACAGCGCCGGCCACAAGTACGGGCCGGACTCGCCCGAGGTGCGCAAGGCCTCGGCCGAGGTCGACGTGGCGATCGCCCGTCTGGTCGAGGGGCTGAAGGCCCGCGGCCTCTATGACCGCACCAACCTGATCATCGTCGCCGACCACGGCATGGCTCCGCTGCCGGCCAGCCAGCGCGTGGTGCTCGACGACAGCGTCGACCTTTCCAAGCTGCGCTATGTGGGTCTCGGGGCCATCGCCAGCATCTATCCCAAGGCCGGCGAGGAGAAGGCGGTCACGGCCGCTCTGGTCAAGCCGCATCCGCACATGAGCTGCTGGGAGAAGGGCAAGATTCCGGCCCGCCTGCACTACGGCACGAACCGCCGCATCGGCCCGATCGTCTGTTCGGCGCAGACCGGCTGGTACATCACCACCGCCGCCTCGCAGAAGAAGCGCGAAGGCGAGGGCGGGGAGATGCGCGACGGCGGCGCCCATGGCTTCGACAACGCCGATCCGCTGATGCAGGCGGTGTTCGTGGCCCACGGTCCGGCCTTCAAGTCGGGCAAGACCCTGCCGGTGTTCGACAATGTCGACGTCTACCCGCTGCTGGCCAAGGTGATCGGCGTGAAGCCGGAAAAGGTCGACGGCGAACTGGCGCCGGTGAAGGCCGCTCTGCGCTGAACCAGGAAAGGGCGGGTCGCAAGGCTCGCCCTTTTTGCTTGCTCAGATAAATGCGTTATGCGTTAAATATTGCGTTCCAACGCAATAGGAGAGAGGCGCATGGCTCGCCTGACTTCCGCGCTTTGCTACAAGGACCCCAAGGCCGCCCTGAAGTGGCTGGAGGCGGCTTTCGGCTTCGAACTGGTGCTGCTGATCGAGGACGGCGAGGGCAATCTGGCCCACTCGCAGATGGCGCTGGGCGAGGCCCACGTGATGGTCGGCAACGAATGGAGCGCCGATCACGCCAGTCCCGCCTCGCTGGGCGGCAAGAACACCCAGACCGTGCACATCCACATCGAGGACGACGTCGACGCCCATTGCCAGCGCGCCCGCGCGGCCGGGGCCGAGATCCTGCAGGAGCCGGCCACCCAGTTCTACGGCGACCGCAGCTATCGTTGCCGCGACCTGGAGGGCCACATCTGGACGGTCGGCCAGACGGTCAAGGCCGTCACCCGCGAGGAGGCCGAGGCCGCCACCGGCCTGAAGATCCAGGGCTGGGCGTGAGCCCGGACGACTTCCGCCGGCTGGCGCTGGCCCTGCCGGGCGTCGTCGAGGGCGCGCACATGGGCACGGCCGACTTCCGCGTCGGGCGGATCTTCGCCACCCTGGGCTATCCCGACGCCCGCTTCGGCATGGTGCAGCTGACCCGCGACCTGCAGGAGATGCTGGTCGCCGCTGAGCCGGCCGCCTTCGTTCCGGTCAAGGGCGGCTGGGGCCTGAAGGGGGCGACCAACGTCGTCCTCGACGCCGTCGACGAGCCGACCCTGAAAAGCGCCCTGGAACAGGCCTGGCGGCTGAAAGCCGGCAAGCGGCTGCTCGCCGAACTGGACGCCCGGGCGTGAGCGTCGACCGCACCCTGGCGGCCCTGGCCGAGCCGCATCGCCGGCGCACGGTCGAGCTGCTGGCCGATGGTCCGCGCCGCGCGGGCGAGCTGGCGCAGGCGCTGGGCCTTTCGGCGCCGGCCATGAGCCGCCACCTGCGGGCGCTGCGCGAGGCGCGGCTGGTCGAGGAAAGCCATCCGCCGTTCGACGCCCGGGTGCGGGTCTACGCGCTGCGACCCGAGCCGATGACCGAGCTGAAGGCCTGGGCGGCCGCGGCCGAAGCGTTGTGGAGCGACCAACTTCTGGCGCTGAAGGCCCACATCGAGGCCGAGGAGGCATGAGCGCCCGCATCCTGGCGGCCCTGCGGATCAAGGCGTCGCTGGCGCGGGTGTTCGACGCCTTCGTCGGCGAGATCGGCGCCTGGTGGCGGCCCAATCCGCTGTTCTCGTTCACCCCGCGCTCGCCGGGCGTGCTGGCCTTCGAAGGCGAGGGGGAGGGCGCGCGCCTCGTCGAGCGCCTGGCCTCGGGCAAGGTGTTCGAGATCGGTCACGTGCGGACCTGGGCGCGCGGCGAGCGGCTGGTGTTCGGCTGGCGGCAGGCGGCGTTCGCGCCCGGCATGGACACCGAGGTCGAGGTGACCTTCGAGGCCGTCGGCGAGGAGACGCGCGTGACCGTGCAGCATCGCGGCTGGGAGACCGTGCCGGCCGACCACGTGGCCCGCCACGGCTTTCCCGACCAGCTGTTCCTCCTGCGCCACGGCCAGTGGTGGACCGGACTGCTGGAGGGGCTGGCCGCGCATGTCCGCTGACGGATCCTGCGCCCTTCGAGGCCCGCTGCGCGGGCGCCTCAGGATGAGGTCGTGCTTACACTGAACTCCTCATCCTGAGGTGCGAGCCGAAGGCGAGCCTCGAAGGACGCAACGCCCTTGCCGATTATCCGGCAGGCGGTCAAACATCCCGCCCCCGGGAGGTTGCATGTCCGAACCCATCGTCCATCCGGCCCGCAAGGCGGCGCTGGGCTTCATCTTCGTCACCGCCCTGATGGACGTGCTGTCGCTCGGCCTGATGATCCCCGTGCTGCCCAGCCTGGTGAAGGAGATGGCCGGCGGCCACACCGACGCCGCCGCCCAGTGGACGGCCGCCTTCGGCATGGTGTGGGGCGCGATGCAGTTCTTCTGCTCGCCGATCCTGGGCATGATGTCCGACCGCTTCGGGCGGCGGCCGGTGATCCTGATCTCGATCTTCGGCCTGGGCGTCGACTACATCTTCATGGCCCTGGCCCCGACCCTGTGGTGGCTGTTCGTCGGGCGGATCATCCACGGGGCCACGGCGGCCAGCTTCTCGGCGGCGGGCGCCTACATCGCCGACGTCACGCCCGAGAAGGGCCGGGCCAAGGCCTTCGGCCTGATCGGCGCGGCCTGGAGCGTAGGCTTCATCGCCGGTCCCGCCCTGGGCGGCCTGCTCGGCAAGATCGACCTGCACCTGCCGTTCTGGGTGGCTGCGGCCATGGCCCTGCTGAACTGGCTCTACGGCCTGCTGGTGCTGCCTGAATCCCTGCCGCCGGAAAAGCGCATCAGGCGCTTCGACTGGACCAAGGCCAATCCCGTCGGTTCGCTGAAGCTCCTGGGCTCGCACCCCGACCTGCCGCGCCTGGGCGTCGTCAGCTTCCTGATGCAGCTGGCCCACAACGCCTATCCCAGCGTCTTCGTGCTCTACACCGGCTATCGCTACGGCTGGGACACCGCCCAGATCGGCCTTCTGATGATGCTGTCGGGCGTGCTGGGGGTGATCGTCCAGGCCCTGCTGATCGGGCCGATCGTCGACCGCCTGAAGGAGCGCGGCGCGGTGATCTTGGGTCTTGTCTGCTTCTTCGTGTCGTTCGCGGTGTTCGCCTTCGCGCCCAACGGCTGGATCTTCGCCTCGGGCCTCGCCGTCAGCGCCTTCGCCGCCCTGATCCAGCCCGGCCTGATGGGCATGATGACCAAGCGCGTCGGCCCCAGCGAGCAGGGCCAGCTGCAGGGCGCCAACTCGGCGATCATGGGGCTGACGGCGATCATCGGCCCGGCGCTCTACGGCCTGTCGCTGGCCTTCGCCGTGCGCCACGAGCAGACCCTGCACCTGCCGGGCCTGCCGCTGGTCATCGCCGGCCTCCTGGCCCTGGGCGGCCTGCTGGTCATCCTGGGCACCCGCAGGGCCCGTCCGCTGGCGGTCGCGGAACCGGGCCTTGATCCCGCGCGCTGAACGCCTTGATTGCGCCTGAAAACTTCGCTGTTTAAGGGGCGAGAGCGCGCGTCTGGGCTCTCGGAGACCGGGCGCGCCGCAAGATTTGACGGAGCCATCGACTTGTCCAAGCCCGCCCTTCGCGTCCTGCTTCCGACCCTGGCCCTCCTGGCCGCCTGCTCGGATCCGGCCTCGCGCAGCCAGGCCCAGTCCATCCCGGAACTCGCCCAGCCCACCCGCAAGGCGCCCACCGATCCGGGCTCGATGAAGGCGTCCTTCGCCCCGGTGGTGAAGAAGACGGCCCCCGCCATCGTCAACGTCGCCAGCCGTCGCGTCGTGCAGCGCCAGCAGTCGCGCGACCCGTTCTGGGATTTCTTCATGGGCGGGGCGGGCGGCACGCCGCGCGCCCAGGTGCAGGGCTCGCTCGGTTCGGGCGCCATCGTCCGCGCCGACGGTGTGATCATCACCAATCACCACAACATCGAGAACATGAGCGACATCACCGTGCAGCTCGCCGACCGCCGCGAGTTCCCGGCCACGGTGCTGCTCGACGACCCGCGCTCGGACCTGGCGGTGCTGAAGATCGACACCAAGGGCGAGCGCCTGCCCACCATCGCCATCGACGACCAGGAGCAGCTCGAGGTCGGCGACCTGGTGCTGGCCATGGGCAACCCGTTCGGCGTCGGCCAGACCGTCACCAACGGCATCGTCTCGGCCCTGGCCCGCACCGACGTCGGCGCGGCCGAGTTCGGCAGCTACATCCAGACCGACGCGGCCATCAATCCGGGCAATTCCGGCGGCCCGCTGGTCGACATGGACGGTGATCTGATCGGGGTGAACACCTTCATCATCTCGCGCTCGGGCTCGTCCAGCGGCGTCGGCTTCGCCATTCCGGCGGCCGTGGTGCGCCAGGTGGTGCAGACGGCCCTGGGCGGCGCCCACAGCGTCGTGCGGCCGTGGCTGGGCGTGCGCGGCCAGCCGGTGACCGGCGACCTGGCCAAGAGCCTGGGCATGACCACCCCGCGCGGCGTGCTGGTCTCCGACGTCTATGCCGGCGCCTCGGCCGACAAGGGCGGCATCAAGGAAGGCGACGTCATCCTGTCGATCGACGGCCAGGCGGTGAACGACGAGGGCGGCGGCGCCTTCGCCATCGGCACCCACAAGGTCGGCGACCGCGTACCGGTGCTGATCCGTCGCGGCGACCGCGAGCAGACCCTGACCATCCGCGCCGAGGCCGCGCCGGAAGTTCCGGCTAAGGACGAACGCACGATCAGCGGCCGCAATCCCTTCGACGGCGCGACGGTGATGAACCTGTCGCCCGCCGCCGCCCAGGACATCGGCGCCGACGCCTTCGCCGGCAAGGGCGTGCTGGTCACCAAGGTCGGCCAGGGCTTCGCCTTGAACGCCGGCCTGCGCCCGGGCGACTTCGTGCGCGAGGTCAACGGCCGGGCGATCAACACCACGGCCGATCTGGCCGCCGCCACCCGCGGCGACGCGGCGACCTGGAACATCGTCATCGAGCGCAACGGCCAGCGCATCGCGGCCCGCTTCCGCACCTGAGGCCTTGAACCCTCTCCCCTCCGGGAGAGGGTTTCCGCGCAAGCGCTAACCTCCTAAACGTGTCGGCATGTCCGATCTCTTCCAAGCCGCCGGCATCGCGCCCCATGCGCCCGCGCCGCTGGCCGACCGCCTGCGTCCGCAAAGCCTCGACGAGGTCGTGGGCCAGGAGCACCTGCTCGGCCCCGACGGTCCCATCGGCCGGATGGCGGCCGCCCATCGCCTGGCCTCGATGATCCTCTGGGGGCCGCCCGGCACCGGCAAGACCACCATCGCCCGCCTGCTGGCCAAGGCCGGCGGCTACGAGTTCATGCAGATCTCGGCGGTGTTCTCGGGCGTCGCCGATCTGAAGAAGGCCTTCGAGCAGGCCCGCATGCGTCGCCAGTCGGGGCAGTCGACGCTGCTGTTCGTCGACGAGATCCATCGCTTCAACCGCGCCCAGCAGGACGGCTTCCTGCCGTTCGTGGAGGAGGGGATCGTCACCCTCGTCGGCGCCACCACCGAGAACCCCTCGTTCGAGCTCAACGGCGCCTTGCTGTCGCGCTGTCAGGTGTTCGTGCTCAAGCGCCTGGACGAGGCGTCGCTGGAGGCGCTGCTGGCCAAGGCCGAGGCGGCCGAGAACCGCAAGCTCCCCGTCGACGCCGAGGCTCGCCAGGTCCTGGTCGCCATGGCCGACGGCGACGGCCGCTACCTGCTGACCCTGACCGAGACCCTGCTGTCGATCGGCACGGACACGCCGCTCAACCCGACCCAGCTGGGCCAGCTGCTGCAGAAGCGCCGCCCCGCCTACGACAAGGATCGCGAGGAGCACTACAACCTCATCTCGGCCCTGCATAAGTCGGTGCGGGGCTCCGATCCCGACGCGGCCCTCTATTGGCTGGCGCGGATGCTGGAGGGCGGCGAGGACCCGCTGTTCATCGCCCGCCGCCTGGTGCGCATGGCCAGCGAGGACATCGGCGCGGCCGATCCGCTGAGCCTGCTGCTGACCACGGCGGCCAAGGACGCCTACGACTTCCTGGGCAGCCCGGAAGGCGAGCTGGCCCTGGCCCAGGCCGTCGTGCACATGGCCAGCGCGCCCAAGTCCAACGCCGTCTACACCGCCTACAAGGCCGCCCGCCGCGCCGCCAAGGAGACCGGCAGCCTCACCCCGCCGGCCCATATCCTCAACGCGCCGAGCAAGCTGATGAAGACCCTCGGCTATGGCGACGGCTACGCCTACGACCACGATGTCGAGGGCGGCGTGTCGGGCCAGAACTACTTCCCCGACGGCATGGCCCGCCCGAAGTTCTACGAGCCCAAGCACATCGGCGCCGAAGCCAAGGTCAAGGAACGCCTGGACCACTGGAGCCAGCTGCGCCGGGGCGGTAAGTGACGGCGATGTCCAAGCCGCCTCGCCGCCCCCCCGCCCAGCCCAAGCCCAAAGCCTCCGACACCCCGATCGAGCTGACGCCCGACGAGGTGGCCTTCACGCGCTCGCTGGTGATCCACGAGGACGACAGCGTCTTCGTGCTGAACAAGCCCGCGGGCCTGTCCAGCCAGGGCGGCCGGATCAAGGCTCACACGCTGGACGACCTGCTCTGGGCCCTGGCCCGGCGCGACCGGCCGCGTCCGCGCCTGATCCATCGCCTGGATCGCGACACCTCGGGCGTGATCCTCACCGCGCGCACCAAGCCGGCGGCGACTTTCCTGGGCAAGGCCCTGATGGGCAAGCGCTTCCGCAAGACCTACCTGGCCATCGTCGCGCCCGGCGCGCCCGAGCCGCGCGGCGGCCAGATCGACAGCCCCCTTCGTCGAGAATCGATCGGCCGCGAGGCCTACATGCGGGTCTGCGAGCCCGATCACCCCGACGCCGAGACCGCCCGCAGCCGCTATCGCACCCTGGCCGCCAACGCCCAGGCGGCGCTGGTCGAGCTGTCGCCTGACACCGGCCGCATGCACCAGTTGCGCGTCCACATGGCCTCGATCGGCCGGCCGATCGCCGGCGACAGCCGCTATGGCGGAACGCTGACGCTGGCCGGCGCGCCCGTGCCGCGGCTGATGCTGCACGCCGCTCGGCTGGTGTTCCCCCATCCCGAGGGCGGCGAGCGACGCATCGAGGCCCCGCTGCCGGACGACTTCAAGGCCGTGCTGGAAAGACTGGACTTGGCGCTGCCGGAACGCTGAACTTGGCCGAGCCGTTTGAGAGGCAAGGGAGAAACGCCATGAAGACCCCGCTCGCTCTCGTCGCCAGCGCCCTCATCCTCGGCGCCTGCGCCACCGCCCAGCCCACCGTCTATCGGCCGCAGGCCAGCGCCACCGACGTCGGCTTCGCCCAGTACAAGATGGAAGACGGCCGCTATCGCGTGACCTTCCGCGGCGGCCCCGGCGCGCCGGTGGGCCAGGTGACCGACTACGCGCTGCTGCGCGCGGCCGAACTGGCCCTGGCCGACGGCTATCCCTGGTTCCGCGTCGCCGACCGCGTCACCCAGTCGACCGGGGGAGGGGGCGGCCCCACCTTCTCGGTCGGCGGCGGTTCGGGCAGCTATGGCCGCCGCTCGTCGGTGGGCCTGGGCGTGGGCACGAGCTTCAACCTTGGCCCGGGGCCGGCGCTCAGCACCACGCTGGAGGTCGTGTTCGGCAAGGGTCCCCGCCCGCCGGGCGAGGCCTACGACGCCCAGAGCGTCGTCAACACCATCGGCAAGGGCATGGGCCGCGTTTAGGGCGGCGCCGTCATCCAGCCATTCTAGGATTGTCATCCCGGCCGCAGCGAAGCGGAGCGCCGGGATCTCCCACGGGGGCCGAACCTGCTGACGTGCGAGATCCCGGCTCTACGGATCGCTGACGCGCTCCTGCGGCCGGGATGACAAGTTTCTTGCTTGTCGAGCGACGCCCTAAGCCGCGTTGCGCGCCGCGTAGGGGTGGGCCGCCCGCAGCGAGGCGTGGCTGAGGCCGGCGGTCTCGGCGGCGGCGAAATAGCCCTCGGCCGGCAGGCCCTGCAGGCTGACCATCGGCGCCAGGCCGCGGGCCTCGCGGCCGAAGGCCATGATGTCCATGGCGATCTTCTCGGCCGGGCCGCCAAGGTCGCAGGCGTCCAGCGTCAGGCCGGCCAGGCGGGCGTCGCGCAGGTGCTTGAAGGCTTCCTTGTCGGGCGGCACGCGGGCGATGACGCCGCGGGTCAGGGCCTTCAGCAGGCCCACCACTTCCAGCAGGCGGCCGGCGGGCGTGCCGCGGGTGACGTCCACCAGTTCGATCATCACGCCGCCGCGCAGCAGGGCCAGCGACAGGCCCGAGGTGCCGGTGAGCAGGTCGCGGCCGCGCTGGGTGCCCAGCGTGCGGAACGAGGCCGGCAGCACCAGGTCGGGGCGCTCGTTGCCCTGGGCGGCCTTGGCGAAGGCCGCGCCGTAGCGCAGCGTCGCCTCGTCGATGAAGGCGATGTCCTTGTCGGCCAGCTTGGTGATCGCGCGGCCGCTGATCGAGCGGCCGGTGCCCAGGTGGGTGACGATCGGCTCGACGCGGATGGCCGTGGTGACATTGCGGCGCAGGCCGATGACGTGCTCCAGCGCGAAGTCGACGCGCAGGGCCGCGCCGCCGCTGGTGGTGAAGGCCACCGGGGTGCGGCGCATCTCGTCGCTGACGTCGATGTCGGCGCGGAAGGGCGAGCGTTCGGAGTCGCGGCGGGCGCGGGCGGCCAGCACCACGGACGGATCGATCGGACGGCAGACGACGCCGCCGGGCTCGATGCCGATCACCGAGCGCACGCCGATGTCCTTCAGTTCGGCCGCGCCCAGCAGGTGGGTCAGCACGTCCTCGAGGATGCGGATGCTGGCGGCCTGGGCCGACAGGCCCTGGTCGTTGTGCGTGGCGATCAGGAAGTCGTCCTCGCTGACCCGGCCGCGCAGGTCGGCGCGATCCAGATGTTCGTTCAGCTTGCGCTCGACATAGGTCCACACGTCGGTGCGCTTCTGGTCCCACCAGTCGCCGGCCCAGCGGCGGATGGCCTTGATGCTGATGACGTTGACCGCGCCGCGGCCGACCAGATCGGATCCGGCCAGGCGGTTCAGCATCGCCGGCGGCAGGGCCAGGCGTTCGGTCGTGTCGTCCTTGGGGGGCAGGGAGGCGGGCATCTGACCGTGGGATTCGCGAGTGGAGCCCATAGGTTGCGCCCGCCGCCGTTAACCCGCCGTGCAGGAACAGGGTTGAGGTGACCTTTACCCTTTCGGCAAAACCTTGTCGGGCAAGACTCTTTCTGGTTTCGGGGCGTTAATTTTTTGCGTTGCGGCATCGTGAGGAGCGGGCGCGGGCGCATCGCCCTTGCGACGCATCGACCGCCCGGCTCGCCCCGGCCTTGGCGTTCGGCGCCGCTCGGCGCATAAGGGGCCCATGAACAAGGTGCTTCTCGTCGCCGTGGGCGGCGCCGCCGGCTCCGTCGCCCGCTATCTGGTGGGCATGGCCGCGCTGCGCTGGATCGGTCCGGGCTGGCCCTGGGGCACGCTGACCGTCAACATCGTCGGCGGTTTCCTGATGGGAGCCGTCACCGGCTGGCTGGCGTTCCGTTCGGCCGGCCAGCAGGAGACCTTCCGCGTGCTGCTGGCCACCGGCGTGCTCGGGGGCTTCACCACCTTTTCGGCCTTTGCGCTGGAGACCGCGCTGATGATCGAGAAGCGCGCCTACGGCTCGGCCCTGACCTACACCGCCCTCAGCGTGATCCTCGCGCTGTCGGCCCTTTTCGCGGGCCTCATGCTTGCCCGCAGGATGTTCGCATGAAGGAAGTTCGCACCCTGTACGTCGACGGGGGCGAGGACGGGGTCCGCCTCGACCGCTGGTTCAAGCGCCGCTGGCCGCACCTGAACCACGTCCAGCTCAACAAGCTGTTCCGCTCGGGCCAGGTCCGGGTCGACGGCTCGCGCGCCAAGGCCGACACCAAGCTGGCCGCCGGCAGCCAGATCCGCGTGCCGCCGCTGCCCGACGCGCCCGATCCGGCCGACAAGGGCAAGCTGTCGCCGCGCGACATCGCCTACGCCCGCTCGCTGGTGCTCTATGAAGACGAGGACGTCCTGGCGCTGAACAAGCCGGCGGGCCTGGCCGTGCAGGGCGGCACCAAGACCACCAAGCACATCGACAAGCTGCTCAGCGCCTGGGGCGAGGGCGTCGATCGCCCGCGCCTGGTGCACCGCCTCGACCGCGACACCTCCGGCGTGCTGCTGCTGGGCAAGAGCCCCAGCGCGGCGGCCAAGCTGTCGGGCGCCTTCGCCAAGCGCAAGGCGCAGAAGACCTATTGGGCCATCGTCGTGGGCAACCCGCACCCGACCGAAGGCGTGATCGAGCTGCACCTGGCCAAGCGCGGCGTCAACGATCGCGAGATCGTCGTGCCCGCCGATCCCAAGGACAAGGACGCCTCGCCGGCCGAGACCGAGTTCGTCACCATCAGCCGCGCGGGCCCGCGCGCCTCGTGGATGGCGCTGCGTCCGCACACCGGCCGCACCCACCAGCTGCGCGCCCACATGAAGGCCATCGGCCACCCGATCCTGGGCGATCCCAAGTACGGCGACGACAAGTCCGCGCCGCTGTCCGAGGGGCTGAAGCTGCAGCTGCACGCCCGTTCGATCCTGTTGCCGCACCCCAGCGCCGGCATGCTGCACATCGAAGCGCCGCTCAGCCCCGAGATGCAGGCCGGTTTCGCCAAGTTCGGCTTCTCCGAGGACGAGGCCGAACAGAACCCGTTCGCCCGCCGCCAGACCAAGCGGCGATGAACCAAGGCCTCGTCCAGCAGGCCTGGGATCTGGTCGGCAAGGGCCAGGCCGAGCAGGCGATCGCCCTGACGGCCGCCGCCGCGGCGCGGCCGACCGCCATGCCCGGCCTGCTGGTGGCGCACGCCGCCGCGCTGACG